>CALDGT010000808.1 GCA_937942935.1 uncultured Chloroflexota bacterium
TAGAGTTGGTCTATGAGGTGTGCATCATCGTATGCGGATACATCTACAATCAGGGTGTTATCATCGGCTTGATAGGCATTAATATGATGAAAGCTAAAAAATGGGTCTGTGGCGATTTCTGCGACTAATTTGCCACTTTCGATTTCTATTACCAAGAAGCGAGAATCTTTGCTATTATCCCACACAAAATTCTGAATAAAGGGTTTTGCGCCAAAGGCGAGCGAAAAAAGATTACCTAACCGAAAAGAATAATCTGCCACGATGATATAACGCGGGGTGGTCGAAAAACTGTGGATATAAGACGGGCTTTTGACAGGGATACTGGCGATTTTTGTTCGTTTTTTGCTGGTGAGCGCATAAAAATCATAACTCATTTTGCGCCCAATCCGCGTCATGTGATTAATCCCCACCCGCCGATGAAAATCATAATGGGGGTGTGCGATGGCGAGTTGGGCGCTGATTTTTTGGTCATAATCGAGGATGCCTAATGTTTCGAGTGTTTTGGGGTCAAAACGCACTGCCAACGGAAATTCCGTCATGGCGATAAACTCATCTTCTAAGCGCGTCACATTCACAACCGTGTTATTAGCAGGGTCGCCTTCAAAAAATGTCGCAAATACCTTTTGGAATATCGTCCGACAGGGGTCTACTGCGAAACCCCGATAATTAATTTTGCCTGTTTCATTATCTTTGGCATACGCATTAGAACGGATAAAGCGATTTCCATAACTCACAGTACCATTGGCGAAACGAAACCGATGCAATTGCGCCAAGCCATCAAACCAATGCGGAATGGGTGTTTTGTCTACTTCAAATTGTCCGGGTCCGTTGCGGATGAGTGTCCCATTGAGCCAAGAGGGGAATTGCCCAATAACGGGCAATTCTGAGATACTAATTTCATGATGTTGTGAGGAAAATCCTTGTGCATAGGCTTTGGTCATATCCCCACACCTTTCTTTAGTGATGTAGCAATGCTTGAACATTTTGGATGAACGCTGTGCGCGAGAGCATCATTTCTTCGCCAGAGGTTAGTTGCTTCACTTTCACTTGACCCGCCTTGATTTCATCTTCTCCGATGATGGCAACAAGCGGAATTTTCTTTTTATCGGCATAAGCAATTTGCTTGCCCAATTTTTTATCTTCCATGACCAATTCGGTGTTCACACCCGCCTCACGTAATTCTGCCGCGAGGCGCATTGATTCTGGACGGAGTGATTCATCTAATACAGTCACCAAAACATCCACCACCGTCCCGCCGATGTGTGCGGGATACAAATTTAATTCATCCATCAGCACCAAAATGCGCTCAATCCCAAACGATGTGCCTGTAGTGGGCAAGCTCTCTTTGCGGAAGATGCCGATGAGGTCATCGTAGCGCCCGCCACCGCTAATACTGCCTAAGTTTGGCTCGGTGATGACGGTCTCAAAAATGGGTCCCGTATAATATCCTAATCCGCGCACCATCGTTAAATCGAAGGCATAGTGGTCGGTTGGGACATTCATCACATCCAAATAACCCGCCATTTCGCGCAATTCTTTAATGCTATTTTGGGCTTGTGGTACATGACCAAGGACTTCATCTAAATAATCCAAATTAGTTGCACCAATTTGCTGATTGGTGATGAGGGTCATCATCCGTTTGACCACATCGGCATCAATCCCGCGTGTGACCAATTCTTTCTCGACCCCTTCCGCGCCGATTTTATCGAATTTATCTACACTGCGATATAAATCGGGGAGTTGGTCTTTTGGCACACCGCTATATTCACCGATGGCGGTCAACAATTGGCGGTGATTGATTTTGACGCTGAATTGTGGAAATCCGAGCCGTTTGAGCGCCATGACTTTGAGCGCGACTAATTCGGCATCGGCGCTACGATTGGCAATCCCAACAATATCGGCATCGCATTGATAAAATTCACGATACCGACCTTTTTGCGGACGTTCCCCACGAAAAACGGGCGCAATTTGATAGCGTTTGAATGGGAAGGTCAGTTCTCCTTCATATTGTGCCACCACCCGCGCTAAGGGTACAGTCAAATCATAACGGAGCGAGAGTTCATCTTTATCACTACGCCCGTGTTTGACATTGAAAATTAAATTTTCGGCTTCTTCGCCATATTTCCCATAGAGGGTTTCGCTCAGTTCAACAATCGGGGTTTGTAGTGGTTCAAATCCAAAGCGGTGAAAGGTGTCGGTGATAATGCCAAATACATAATCGCGCTTGAGCATATCCGCAGGCAAAAAATCACGGAAACCTTTCGGTGGACGTGGGGTAATTTTGGTCATGTAAAGTTATCTCCTACTTTGTTGATATAATAGAATATCACGAGATGCTGATTTTATGCGAGATGAGGTTGGCAAAATACATGTTAGACACGACCAAACCGATGACGATTGATGAATTTTGGGCGTTTGTGAACCTGCCCGAAAATGGGGATAAACGCTGGGAACTGATTGATGGATTACCTGTGCAAAAGGGCGGAGGGGATAATATGGCACCATCCAGCAAAATGAATTCGCTAATTGCTTTGTTGATTGCGTCTTATATCACGCCGTATGTCATGTCGCGTAAATTAGGTTATGTGACAGGGGCAGATGGTGGCTATTTGGTGGGCAAAAATATTTTAGAACCCGATTTTGGTTATATCAGCAAAGCACGTTCTGGCGGGTTGACGGGTAATTTTTATGATAATGCGCCAGATTTGGCGGTTGAGGTTATATCGCCTAGTGAAAAAGAATTGATGGTTGTTGAAAAAGCATGTACATATTTGCTCAATGGCACAAAAATTGTATGGGTTGTGTTTCCAGAAAATTGGAGTGTTTATGGATGCACTTTGCAAACCGACAATAAATTAGTTGTGGATATTTTAGATAAAAATATGACCCTGAGTGGCGGGGATGTATTGCCGAATTTTAGCCTACCTGTTGCTGATATTTTCCCCGATGATGAATAAAAATCGGATGGGAAAATGCCATCCGATTTTTGCTCCTAAATTAGGCTTTGACCTTTGCGGCGACTGCTTGGTCATGTACATCGCGGAATTGGGCAAAATGACCCTCTTCGTGCATCAGCCCAAACAACACAGCCATAATCGCATTACATTCTCCAAATTTTTTCACAAAATTTTCCGACATTTCACGATACACATTCAAAAATGGTACATCGGGGATGGCGTTCAAATATCCCAACCGAATCCGCCGACTTTCTTCTAGGCGTTGCACACATTGTTCTTTGGTTTTGACGGTTGTCCATTCTGTTTCATAACGCACACGCGGTTCTTTTGGATAGGGGATACCACGCCCCAAAATTGAGCCATAAGTTGCCCATTCTTCGCTACTGGCGGTCACATGCACCACCAAATGAGCGATACTCCAGCCAATTTTGGCTTCGCCTTCTTTGGCATAAGGGTCATCGGCAAGCGGGTCTTCTGGGTCAAAGGTGACATCGGCATCATCTAAATCGGCAATAATATCTAAGATAGTATTAATGCTGGTATTGGTCATGTGGCGTAAATCGTCTACAGTGATATTTTTTGCAAAATCGGCGAGTTTAACTTCGTTATTGCGTACACTGCTAAAATCAAGTTTCATGAGATGAAATTGCTCCTCAATTATTTAATAAAATCCTTTATATAGACGCTTCGACATGGGCAATTTTTACAAACTCAGTTGCAACTCATCTCTATTTGCGTTAAAACTAACTTTAACCATATAGACCAATTCTTAAAACGCTGTGGCAGAATTGAGTTTACTTGGGTACAATGGCGAAAAATTGAACGACCATTTGATTATTTTTTTGTGAACAAGGATTTTTAACCATGCTTACGCCTGTTGAACAAATGTTATTCGTTTTTTTGGCGTTGTTGGCGATTGGCGCGACCATTCACGGTTTTAATGAGATGTACCTCATCATCAATCGTGGGACAGGTAGCTTGCGCTTCAACAATTTGCTTGCACGTCTGTGGAAGGCGTTGACAGTTTATGTCACCCAAAAGACCACCCTCAAAACCCGTCGCCTCTCAAGCCTGTTTCATCTTGGAATTGTTTGGGGATTCACCTATTACTTTTTGGTGAATGCGGTAGATGTGCTATATGGATTCATCCCCAATTTTGAAGATACCCTCAAAAGTTTTGGAATCTTATATGACTTATTCCGCTTGGGCGCAGATGTGTTAAGCATTGCTGTGCTAGGTGGCGTGACTTATTTCTTGCTTCGTCGTTTCTTTTTGCCAAATAAAACCGAATTACAATATCACGAGAATGTATTGCTTCACCCGCGCGTAAAAGCAGGGGCAATCTCTGTAGATTCGCTCATCGTGGGCATTTTTATCCTTGTGCATGTTGGCTCGCGCTTTTTGGGTGAATCTGTCTTTGTGGCGCAACACGGCGGTGATGCGTGGATGCCATTTGCCACATTCTTGTCGCCGTTATTTGCTGGCGCAAGTCCAGATGGGTTAGAAGTGCTACGGCATTTCTTCTGGTGGATGGCATTAGGTGGAATCCTCATCTTTACCCCGTATTTCCCCTATACCAAACATGCCCATTTATTTATGGCGCCCCTCAATTTCCTCACCAAGCCAGAACGCACATCGCTCGGCGAGATGAAACCACTCGATTTTGAAGATGAAAAAATCGAACAATTTGGCGCCAATAAATTAGAAGATTTGCCAAAGACCAGCATTTTCGATGGCTTTGCTTGTATCATGTGTAATCGCTGTCAGGATGTTTGCCCTGCCTATACCACAGGCAAAGAACTTTCGCCATCGGCACTCGAAATTAACAAACGGTATGCCATGCGTGGTCAAATGAGTGGCTTGGCAAATGGTGAACCGAGTCCACAAGAATTGATGGGCTGGGTGATTAGTGAATCGGCTGTTTGGGCGTGTACAACTTGTGGCGCGTGTGTGGATATTTGCCCCGTTGGCAATGAACCCATGCACGACATCCTCGAAATTCGCCGAGATGCGGTGTTGATGCAAGGGAGTTTCCCCGCCGATTTGCAAAAAGCCTTTAAGGGCATGGAACGGCAAGGCAATCCTTGGCAAAATAGCGAGCCGCGCTTTAATTGGGCAAAAGGGTTAGAATTCCCTGTTCCAACACATGAAGAAAACCCCGATTTTGAAATTTTATATTGGGTCGGATGTGCCGCTAGTTATGACCCCCGCGCCCAATTGACTGCCCGCGCTTTGGTTAAGGTGTTGCATAAGGCTGGTATCAATTTTGCAGTGCTTGGTGATGCCGAAACCTGCACAGGCGATGCCGCCCGTCGTGCTGGTAAAGAAGATATTTATCAACAATTGGCGATGCAAAATGTCGAAACCCTCAACGAAGCAAAACCCCCGCGCATTGTCGTGACATGCCCACATTGCTATCACAATATTGGCAAAGAATATCAACAATTTGGTGGTGATTATCAAGTCGTCCACCATACAGAATTGATAGAAGAACTGATTGCGGCAGGGCGTTTGCCGATGGATGCACATCCGAACAAAATGCCAAATGTCACCTTCCACGACCCCTGCTATTTGGGACGGCATAATGATGTGGTAGATGCACCGCGTAACGTGTTGGAATCTATTGGGATTTCGACCATCGAAATGCCACGTAACAAGACAAATTCTTTCTGTTGGGGTGCTGGCGGGCCAACGCAGTTTGTCCCGCAGGGTTTGGGCTACATAGCCCAGTTGCATGGGGGTGTCGTCATCGTCCCAGCCCAGCACGCGCAGGGTGGGCAGGTCGCCTTGGCTGGACTCGTCGGTGAAATGGGCCAGCGCTATT
>CALDGT010000809.1 GCA_937942935.1 uncultured Chloroflexota bacterium
CAGGCGGTGACAAAAAAGACGACAAACCCGCCGATAAAAAAGATGAAAAGAAAGACGAAGGCGCAAAAGTAAGTCCCTTTGGGCGATTTGGCGCAGGCGGTGACAAAAAAGACGACAAACCCGCCGATAAAAAAGATGAAAAGAAAGATGATAAATCTAAAGATGCCTCTGGGGATAAAAAAGGTGGTGTTGGCGGATTTCTAAATCGTGGCAAAAAAGAGGATGAAGTCAAAAAGCCTGCCGATACCAAAAAAGCAGACGATAAAAAAGGCGATGATGGCGCTAAAAAAGGCGCATTAGGGGGTATCGCAGGGCGTTTGCCATTTGGCAAAAAGGCAGATGATAAACCTGCCGAGACCAAGAAGCCCGATGATAAAAAAGGCGATGCCAAAAAGACAGATGACAAAACAGCGACAGGCACAACCAAACAATCCCCACTTGGTGCGACTAAAACAGGTGTCGGCGCGACCAAAACAGATGCAGGTAAAACACCTACAAATGGCGGTAAAGGCAAAGCCGCAATCGCTACAACCGAAACAGGTGGAATATTAGGTAAAATTCGGAGTAGAATCCCATTTTTGGCGCAATCGGCAGATGCAAAAAAAGCCCCCGCCAGCAAAACCCGCGCCAATAAAGTGCCACAACCCGTCAACGAAGGATTATCACTCGACCAAAAATTAGATATTTTAGGTGTGGCGTTGATGTTCTCTGCAGTGGCGATTTTCTTTAGTAGCCTCTCTGGTCAACAAGGCTCGCTCACAGGGACAATCAATAATTTCTTTGCACAATTGGTTGGACAAGGGGCGGTTGTTGTGCCATTGGTCTTTGGCGCGGCAGGATTTTGGCTCATTATCCGACATTTTGGCGAAGAAGCCCCGCGCATAGACCCAGTACGAATTACAGGCTTGGTGATATTATTCATCTGTAGCTTGATGTTGCTCATGTTTATCGAAACATTCAACTATACCAATGCCACCCGAGAGACCTTTCCACTCTATATCGAACAATCTATCGCGCAAGGGCGCGGTGGTGGGCAAATCGGCGCTTATTTATATAACCTGTTAGTGGTCAATTTAGGTGAATTGCCAGCCGTTGTGTTTATATTCGGATTAGTAGTGGTCGGGGTGATGGTCTTAACCCGTACCAGTGCCGCCGAATTAACAGTCTATACCATCAGCATTTGGCGTAGTTTGCGGGTGGCTGGTCAAAGACGCGCACAAAAGCGCAATGCGATGCGAACAGCATTATTAGAAGCGCGTGCTAAAGAACAAGCCGAGCGCGAAAAGAACAAACCCGTTATCACAGCTCCCAAACCGGCAGAACTGACCCCTGTGACTGTGGCGGGTGCATTGCCAGATACAACCCAAACCGAAGCACCCCGCGCCATCCCTATTCGGATGGGGAATCAAACGGTTACAGCAGAGGTAGATGCAGAGGGTAATATCACAACCAAACCCGTAACTGCACCCGTTCCTACCCCAGTGGCAGAATCTACCGCGCAAACAATTCAAAAAGGGGATGAGGGTGGCAATAAACCACGATTTGCTTTACCATTTGCCAATCGTGGCAAACAAAATGATGCTACCACCAATGGCAAACCTGCTGAACAGCCAGTGACAGAGAAAAAAGCAGAAACACCTGCACCAACACCTACCCCAGAAAAAACGGGCAGATTTGGCATTTTTAATCGCAATACCACACAAACACCGACCCCAACAACCGCACCCGAAGATGTGATATTGCCCAAACCAGTTTCTACTACCCCCGTGGCAACGACAACCACGCCATCTATACCTACACCACCACCAACAACGGATGTGTTACCCAAACCCATACCGACCCCTATGGCAAAAGCAACAACCACAACCGGTGAAATCGGTGCATTAAAATCGCCTACCAGCACATTTATTGATGACGATGCAGATGATGAGGTGGATGAAACACCCAAGCGCATCCCACTCACACCGATGGGCGAAACTGTAACAACAACCCCAGTCAGTCGATTTGGGGCGCAAACGACCTCTACAACACCGCCCCCAACCACTGAACAGCCACCTCGTTTTGGTGGGGCAAGCACTGGTGGCGACAATCCATTTGGCAAACCGACCACCTCTACAGGCACACCATCATCACCTTTCGGTGGGTTTAAGCCCGCACCGAAACCTGTAATAGATGATGACGATGATGATAGTGATGATGATAGTGATGATGAAGTGACAACAACACCATTTAAGGTGGATGATGATATTTTTGCGCGGTTAGAATCAAATACTCCCGCCAATATGCCATCTACAACACCAACGACATCCACAACACCACCGCCTTCTATTTTTGAGAAGCCAACATCGCCATTTGGTGGGGGTAGCACAACAAGTCCATTTGCATCTACATCTTCACCTAAACCACCGTTATCGGTCAGCGATGAGGACGATGACGAAGATGAAAATGAAAAACCAATAGACCGCACATCGCGCCTAGACCAAATCCGCACAGGGGTGAACAAGCCCAATCTATTCACCCGCCCAACCACCCCGCCATCTATCGTGAGCGATGAAGACGCAGACGATGATGAGGATTATGACGAGGACGACTATGATGAGGATGAAGATGAATTACCATCTTCATCTCGCAAACCAATGACCAACCCATTCGGTGATACAAAACCGAGTCCATTTGGAGCGACATCGACACCCAAACCAACCATTGGCGGGTATGGCAAACCAGAAGATAAAGCAGGTGATATGACGGATGTGACCCGTTCACCTAGTTTTGTCCCGCCGACCTTTGCGGCATCTACCCCGCCAAAACAAACCGAAGTCCCACAGGCAACCACCCTAAAACCGCCTGTGAACGAAAATAAGCCATTACCCTTCAGTGGAAGCGGGGCAACTGTCGAAAGACCAACCAGCACATTCACATCGAGCGTAGCGAAGAAAGTTTGGCGCTTGCCAGATTATCGCACACTCCTCGCATCAGGGTCTGAAGGTGATATTGACCGTGAACAACTGGTGCGCCGCGCCAAAGTGATTGAAGAAACGCTGAGTAGCTTTGGCGCACCCGGTCGCGTTGTCGAAATCAATACAGGTCCCGTCATCACGCAGTTTGGTGTTGAACCCGATTATTTAATTGTACGTGGTGGCAAAAAAGTGCGCGTAAAAGTCGGTCAGATTGCCCAACTGGATAAAGATATTCAATTGGCACTTGGCGCAAAATCTATCCGTATCGAAGCACCTGTCCCCGGTAAGGGTTATGTGGGTATTGAAGTTCCTAACGAAGAAGCGGCGCTGGTGAGTTTGCGCGATGTCATGGAGAGCAAGCAATTCAATAAATTAGGCGAAAAATCACCCCTCACGATTGCATTAGGGCAAAGTGTAGATGGTGCGCCGATTTCTGCCGATTTAGCCTCTATGCCCCACTTGCTCATTGCAGGGACGACTGGTTCTGGTAAATCGGTGTGCGTGAATGCGATTATCGCCAGTTTGCTCGTGCGGAATACCCCCGATAAGGTCAAATTCATCATGGTAGACCCCAAACGGGTCGAATTGACGGGTTATAATGGCATCCCTCACCTCATTGCGCCTGTCGTGGTGGAATTGGAACGGATTGTTGGTGTATTAAAATGGGTCACACGCGAGATGGATGACCGCTACAAAAAATTTAGCAATGCGGGCGCACGGAATATTGAAGATTATAACCAACATCTCATGGAGGGTGAGCCATTACCGTATATTGTCGTCATCATTGACGAATTAGCCGACTTGATGATGCTCGCGCCAGATGAAACAGAGCGTGTTATCACCCGTATCGCGGCATTGGCGCGTGCAACGGGGATTCACTTGGTCATTGCGACTCAACGTCCATCCGTAGATGTCGTCACTGGGTTGATTAAAGCCAACTTCCCTGCTCGTATCGCGTTTGCGGTGGCGGGTGGTGTTGATAGTCGGGTTATCTTAGACCAACCGGGTGCAGAGCGTTTGCTTGGGCGTGGCGATATGCTTTATATGAGTGGTGATTCACCTGCCCCATTACGTCTACAAGGCGTGTATGTGTCGGATATGGAAATCAACAACATCAACCGCTTCTGGCGCACACAACAACCCGATTCTGCTCCCACAAAAACAGTGAGTGCGCTTGTCGGAGATGAACCACCTACCCAATTGCAAAAACCATCCATCCCGATTAACAAGGTGGAAGATAAACCCAAACCAACTGCCACAAGCACTCATTCATCTGTGCCATCATTCTGGGATGATGAGGAGTCATTATCCGATAAACCTTCAGGAAATGGTAACGGCTCGCGCGATGAAAACGCACATGAGGATGAATTATACGAAGAAGCCGTGGAGATGGTCAGACGGTTGAATAAAGCATCGGTCTCATTACTCCAGCGCCGTCTGCGGATTGGTTACACCCGCGCCGCCCGCCTGATTGATATTATGGAGGCACAAGGGGTGGTTGGTCCCGCCGTTGAAGGTAGTAAACCACGCGAGGTTTTGCCACCAAAGAAATAACTACATCATCATAACGATAAAAATGCCTCATTCGATGAATGAGGCATTTTTATATCCTCAGATATATACTCATCAATAATTTTCAGTTTATGCTTCTCTCCAAATCAATTAGAGAGGAGCATACTATGCAATCCGAAATTTATACCTTCTCATTAGGAAAATTCACCTGCACTGTCATACAAGATGACGGTGCAACTCAAACCGCCGATGACATTTTCAAGGATATTGCACCCGAAGAGCGTGACCCGATTATCGCTAAAAGCCGTTATAGTCCACAAGCACTGGATTTATCATTCAATGTGTTACTCATACAAACCCCCACACAGCGCATTTTAGTAGATACAGGTAATGGTGTAGAAACAGGTGGTGGCGGGCGATTATTATCTCATTTAGATGAACTCAATATTCCTCTCACATCTATTGATATGGTCATCCTCACTCATGCCCATTCCGACCATTACGCCACAATGCTCACCCAATCAGGTGAAAAAATATTCCCCAATGCGCGTTATGTGATGTGGCGCGATGAATGGGAATTTTATTCCAGTACAGACCGTTTAGAATTTGAGAAAAATCGTAGCCAAGCGCGTTATGATTTTATGCAGACCTATTTTTTGCCCCTGCGCGATAAATTATCACTCGTCACCCCAGAAAATCCACAAGTGACAGAGGGCATCTCGCTCATTTATGCGCCCGGTCATAGCAAACATCATATTGCAGTGAAAATAGAATCCGATGGACAGAAGTTATTATACGCAGGAGATGCGTTTATCCATCCACTTCATGCCGAAAATCCGAATTGGAAATTTTATGTAGAAGTTGACCCCGACATCGCTATCACGAGCAAAAATCGCATTTTAGAAATGGTCATTCAACAAAAAATGCTCCTCATGGGGTATCATTTTCCGTTTCCGGGTGTTGGGCGCATGTGTCGAGATGGGGATAGGGTGTATCGCTGGACACCACATACAATCAGTTAGGGGGTAGAATCAAAAAAGCCAAGAAAAAATTCTTGGCTTTTTGGTAGCGGGCGATGAGATTCGAACTCACGACATTTTCCTTGGCAAGGAAACATTCTACCACTGAATTACACCCGCATAATGATGTATATCTTACGGCAGAAATGCTTATTTTGCAAGTCTGAATTTTGTTCAGATTATCCTTTTTTGATGAGGTGATTAAATTTCATCGGCAATCATTTGGATGATTGGCGGTTTGGCGTTATCATCGTCATAAAAAGTCATTTTGTGCAAAGGCGATATTTGAT
>CALDGT010000810.1 GCA_937942935.1 uncultured Chloroflexota bacterium
GGTTTCGATGCCAAACGAATATTCGCCATTATTGTTTGTACAATACGCGCTCACCACATACACGGGTGGGATATAGCAGGGTTCGCCCGTATCCGATGCGACGGCTTGACCATCCACATATACGGTGGCGGTCACGGCAAATCGGCTGATGAAGGTGGGGTATGCGCTACCTGTAAATGGTGTGCGTGGGACGAGGACAGTGCCTTCGCTATCCACAACATCATATTCCACGACGGTACCGGGGAAGGGTTGTGTGCCATCATATTCAATAGAGACAGCCACTTCGCCATTATTTCCTGTGCAATAGACATTGACATAATAGGCGGGTTCTTTATAGCAGTTTTCCAACAGATATGGACTCACGCTAATCGAATCGGTATCCGCAGAGACCGACACAGTGAGCGAATCATATTTGCCGGTGAAAGTTTCGCCATCGAGCAAATCAGACAAATTGCCAGTGGCAACAGTCGCACCGGTTTGGTCAACAATGGTATAGGTGAATCCACCTAATGGCGTACCATTGATAATCGCGGTGAAGGCGAACACGCCATTGCCTTCGCAATACCCATTCAAATCAATGGTGGGGGGCGTATAGCAATTTTCGGCAGACACGGCGTAGTTTTGTCCATCATAGTTGATGGTTAAGGTCACTGCGCCTGCGGTGCTAGTATAGCTACGGCTAAAGCTGGCGGCTTCGTCATGATTGAGTGTGCCACTATCGAGCGTATTCACGCCATCGGACACGCTAAAACTCACGCCATTGCCAACAGTACCGCTATGGCTAATCGTGAACGAATACACACCATTTTCAGCGCATATACCATTGGGGGTATAGACGGCTGGTTCTGGGTCTGGGGTCGGCTCACTGGTTGGTGTGGGTTCTAATGTGGGTTCTGGTGTAGATACCACGCATGGACCCGCAGTGGCGGTTGGGTTGCTAGACCCCGGATGTCCCGGACGTTGGTCTACCCATAGGCGCACGCTCAGATTGGCATATTCTGGGAAGGTGAGTGTTTTTGTCTCACGAGAACCCAAACGGATTGTGCTATTGGTCAAAACAACACCATTGCTATCTTCTAAGCGCCAAGTGGTATCGCCTGCCATGCCCATAATGCCGGTATTTTCGACATAGAAGGTTGGCACACCATCCAAACATTCGCCAGAGACAGAGACGCTTGATTTATCCCAACATTCAACACTTCTGGTCAGGTCTGGGAATCCGTCTACGCTAAAGGTGACAACTTTGCCCGAATTACCAGCGACTGAGAAGATTCTGGTGCTGGTCATACCATTTAATGACCCCAAAACCACACCTACGCCATCCACTGTTTTGGTAACAACGAAGTTTGGCGTGGGGGGGACAACTGTGCCACTGGTCAATGTCACCGTATATGTCACCGTACCATTGTTGGCGCAGATAATCGTTGCGTCAAAGCTAAATGGTTGGGGTTCTTCGGTTGGTGTCACGTCAACAGTCGGTTCTTCGGTTGGTGTCACATCAACAGTTGGTTCTTCGGTCGGTGTCACGTCAACAGTCGGCTCTTCGGTTGGTGTTACATCAGGGGTTGGGAGGGGTGCAGTCCCGCAATTTTCAACACCTGCGCGGGGTTGATTGGGGTTGTGTCCCGGACGTTGGTCAACATACAAGCGCACACTGATGCCCGCAAATTGTGGGAAGGTGAGGGTTTGGGTTTCGCCACCGAGCAATTGAATCGTGCCAGAGGTCAACACATTGCCATCAACACTACCGGGGAACAATTCATACAAGCGCCATGTGGTTGGACCACTCATATCACCACCACCAGCAGAGCCAGTATTGGTCACAGAGAAGGTCGGAACACCATTCAAACATTGCCCGTTCACAGACACGCTGGATTTATCCCAACATTCAACGGTTTGGCTCAAGCCGAGTGTGCCAACGCTGAAGGTGATGGTGTTACCACTTTGTCCGCGTACGGTGAAGGTTTTCGATGCACCTGCACCCAAACGGCTAATTTCGCCCACAGAGACATTGCTCACAGGGTTTCTGCCAGTGGTCGAATACGTGACAGGATAGCTCGTGCCTTGTGGCATGGCGCTACCGTTATTGGTCACAGTGAAGGTAACAGTACCGTTAGTGTGGGTACATTGAATAGCCGATGTAAAATTGCCACTGCTTGGGACGCTTGGGGGTGTCACAACAGGGGTCACAACTTCGGTAGGCTCTTCGGTTGGGACAACTTCGGTCACAACTTCAGTCGGTTCATCGGTTGGGACGACTTCAGTCACAACAGGAGGTGTGCCGCAATTTTCGACAACGGCATTTGGCTCGCTAAATCCGGGGTGTCC
>CALDGT010000811.1 GCA_937942935.1 uncultured Chloroflexota bacterium
ACCCCCCAACTGAACATCACCAGCTTGCTCGATGCTCTCGCAGAATTTTTGCCCTATTCGCACCCGTTCCACGCCATGATAAAAGATGCGACCATCGCTATCCCCGATAAAATTCGGGCATGGGTGACAGGGTTAGCGGGTGGGCGCTATATCGTGTTCATTGATAACCTCGAAACCTTGCAACATCCCGATACCTACATGCTGACGGATGAGGGGATTCGCCAATTTTTAGAGACCACCCTCGAAATCAAAGGGGGTGGGGCGGTGACGGTGGTCATCACCAGCCGTTATCCCATCCCATTCCCCAACAATTTGCGCCCATACGAGACGGTTGTGCGTTTGGATGAAGGCTTGCCAGAAGAAGATGCCATCGCCTTTTTGCGCCAGATGGATAAACAAGCCATTTTGCCCACCACCAACACGCAACTCCGTTTGTGGATAGAAAAAGTCGGCGGGTATCCGCGTGGGTTAGAGGCGCTGGTGGGATATTTGCAAGGGGGCGATACCCGTCATATAGATGATTTGCTCGATGACCCCACCTTATTTGAAGGCGAAGTCTTGAGCAATATCGTGCATCATATTCACAATGGCTTGCCACAAGATTTTCGGCAGGTGATGGCGGGTGTGGCGGTGATTGGGCAATCTACCATCCGCCCAGAATTAGAGTATTTGCTCGCGCCACACATTGATTCGACCCGCTTACGCCTCATCTTAGAAAAATTGGTAGAAGGGCGCTTTTTGACTTATACACGCCAAACCCGCGCTTATAGCCTGCACCCGATTGACCAAGCGTATGCCCTCGCCAGCACCCCACAAGGCGCACCCGCCGATGATGACCATGCCTTCACCCGCTATATCCTGAATAAGCGCATGGCAGATTATTTTGCAAATCGGCGCACCCCGCCCGAAACATGGAAAGACCTTGAAGATATTGAAGCGCAATTGCGCGAGATGGCGTATCGGTATGCGATGGGCGATTATGATGCCACCGCGCAAATCATGGCGAGCATCGACTTTAGCCACCTCATCCGTTGGGGATATAACGAGTTGGTGTTGTCGTGGCATAGCCGATTAGAAGGCAAAATTACCCAGCCGAGTTTGGCACAAAATAATATCGGCATGATGGGGTCGGCATATTATTATATGGGCGATGTGAAGCAAGCCAGCATCTATTTTGAGAAGGCGCTCACATTGGCACAATCCCAAGCGGATAAACAAGGCGAAATTCGCTGGTTGGGCAATCTTGGCGCGGCGCATAATAGCATGGGACAAATTCAGGTCGCTGTTCCTTATTATCAGCAGGCGTTGGTCATCGCCCGCGAATTGCATAACAAACAACGCGAAGGCGTGCTGTTGGGGAATTTGGGCATCGCACATAATGATTTGGGTCAAAGCCAGACCGCCATTGAGTATGTTCAGCAAGCCCTTGCGATTGCCCGTGAATTGAATGATAAAGTCGGGACAGGGGTTCGGCTCGCCAATTTGGGGTCGGTGTTAACCAAAATGGGGCGTTATGCCGAGGCGATTCCGCCATTAAAAGAAGCGATGACCATCGTCGCCGACATCAAAGCACAATTGCTCTCTCAGCATGTGTATATCAACCTCACCCGCGCCTATTGGTTTTCTGGCGATTTGGCGAATGCGTTGGATGCCATCAAAAAAGCGCGTGAATACGATGCGCCAGATAGCAACGATGATGCGGCGATTTTGCATGGGTGTGTGTTGTTTTGTATGGGCGAGACCGATGAGGCACAATTCGCCTTTGAAGATGGTTTGTCGTATGCCGATGTACTGTTGGCGAAAACTGCCAATCAATACGAAGCCTTGTATAGTCGGGCGCTGGCGTATGCGGGGTTATGGGTGACAACGGATGATGCCGGTTTTTATAATCAGGCGCTCAAAGCCTATGGCGAGGCGCGGGTGGTGAATGGTGCGTTGGGTGTGTTGTTGGATATGCACCAACATTTAGAGGCGTTGCTAGGGTGTAGTGATAAAGACGGCGCGTTGTTGCTCAGTGTGTTGAAGGGGTGATTTTTCTTAGGGATAAAAATGGGCGGATTTACCAAATTTCCCCACAAACCGATTATGATTGTAGGGTGGGTACTAGGGCGCTTGTCGCCCGTATGTCCCACCGCGATGAATGAAAAAATATATCCCCCGTAAACGGTGGCACAACCGTTGTCGCGGGGGAATACGGTGGCACATACGCTGTCGCTAGTGCCACCCTACGATTCCAATTGTTTTTAGGGATAAAAATGGGCAGATTTACCAAATTTCCCCCACAAAACGATTATGATTGTAGGGTGGGTACTAGGGCGCTTGTCGCCCGTATGTCCCACCGTGAAGAAAAAATATATCTGGCAAACGGTGGCATATACGGTAATGCGGTGGCATAAGCGTTGTCGCGGGGAATACGGTGGCACATACGCTATCGCTAGTGCCACCCTACGATTCCAATCATTTTTAGGGATAAAAATAGGCGGATTTACCAAATTTCCCCACAAACCGATTATGATTGTGTCCTGTTTACTAACATCAACCGCGAAATTATTTACAAACATCGGACGCAAGGCAAAATTAGGTTAGGGATATTTTTAAGGTTTTGTGGCTGACATACCATGAGTCATCCCGAATTTTAGGGAGATGACAAAAAAGACC
>CALDGT010000812.1 GCA_937942935.1 uncultured Chloroflexota bacterium
TTTTGGGCAGAATGGTGTGGTCCCTGCCGTGCGGTTGCCCCTGTTTTAGATAAATTAGCGGGCGAATATGCGGGCAAAGTGCGGATTGCAAAAGTCAATGTAGATGAAAATCCCGGTTTGTCACAATATTTCCAAGTAATGAGCATCCCCACCTTGATGATGTTCAAAGAAAAACATTTGGTATTCAATCAACCGGGGGCATTGCCAGAACCAGCCTTCCGCAGTTTATTAGACCAATTGGTGGCGCTCGAAATCCCCGACCATGAGGGACACGAACACAGCCACAACGAACCAGAAACCACCGAAGAATAAAAAATAGGGCGCTCGATGCGCCCTATTTTATTTGCATGGATACCGCCCCAACCGAATTAAACCTTTACGCTCACTAAGTTGTTCTTCGCGGTTTAGTTTTAATAAGCGAACTGTAACGCGACCAACTGATGAAGTGGGTTGAATTAAAATACCATCCAATTGAAAATGGTCATCCCATTTCTGCGTGCGTGGGTTATAAAGTGGGATTAATTCCTTTGTGATTTTATCATATGAGCCTATATCACTCCCTTTTGAGCTATTACAACTTGGGCAACTAAATGCAAGGTTATCAAATAATGTTTCGCCTTCATGCTTTTCTGAGATGATATGGTCAACTTGAAATGAAAACATACTATCATCTGCACTTAGCAAGCAATATTCACAACAGTTTCCTGCGCGTTGAATCACTTGTCGGCGCAAATCGGCACTAATATATGTCTGACTCATCATATCTTATATGCCTGCGAGTTTCTCACGCGCACGAATTTTGAGCATGTTCATGAAATGATTCATCCGCAAGAATTCATCTAATTCTTGGCGCTCCTCATTTGTTAAATTATCTTGGCGATTTTTTGACAATAGATAATTTAGACGCTGTTCTAACTGCTCAGATGGTTTGAAAGCAATAATATGCTCTGGCGTTGGTGTTGATGCCAAAAATTCGATAATCTCAGCAAACAGTGTTTCTGGTGGCGCAGTAAACATAAGTATATCCTCTACGGCACAGTGAATGGCACGACATATTGTTGTAAATCGCTAAAATCGGGGGCGGCGACCAAAATCCGTACCTGATAGTTCCCCGATGGCAAGGCGGGCAAAATCCCTAATTGTCCATTCACAGCATTAAAAATGCGGTCTTGGAGGGGTGTCCAACTGCCCCACTGCCCACCAATAATATCTATCCCAAAATATGCCGCTTGGTCTGATGTAAAATCTACAACACCAATAATTGGCATCGGCAAATTGGTTAACACCTCATTCGGTTGTGGTGATGAAATATATGCTGTGACTGGTCTGCCAAATCCGCCCGTCCCCGCATAACCTAATAATTCGGGTGTACATTCGATAGTAGGCAAAAAGGCGAGGTTTGCGCTTTGGGCATAAATTTCGGCATTGGCGGCGTCTGATGGGTCTATTGGCGGGGCAATAAACCACTGTTCACGCGCTCCAACTGTTGTTTGAATCGCTTCGATTGGCACACGACAATAACGCGGTGGCGGGGGTGGTGTTTGACCAGCACTCACCTGAAATTGAATGGCATTTGCGACTTCGGGGGGCAATGGAATTACCACGGTGCGATACACACCCGGACTCACCAACTCAACATAAGACCCGCCCGTGGGGATGGCTAATTGTGGCGATTGAACATTTTGCTGAATCAGATTACCAGCGCCATCGGGAAGCAATGGCGGATAATCAAAAATATATTCAGAGACGGTACTCGCGCAACCAGTCGAAGGGTCTGTTAGGGTACGAACATCACAAATACGGCTATAAGTTAGCCCAGATGGTTGATTCACTGTGTCGGACACATGCTGACCATCTACCAAAAATTCATCGAAATAGCGAGGTGAACCATAAATCAGGTTTATCACACTATTCCAAATGGGTGCCGCGCCCGCCAACCCCGATACACCGCGCATGGGGTCGCCATTATTATTCCCCACCCAAACCCCCACAGCGACATTGCGCGTATAACCGACTGTCCAGTTATCCTTAAAATCATCTGTCGTACCTGTTTTGACAGATGACGCGATATTTGGGGTATATAATGGGCTATTTGAACCCATCGCAGGGGTACGGGCGGCGTTATCGCCTAAAATACTGGTAATCATGAAAGCGATGCGCGGGTCTAATACTTGTGTGCCTAAACCTGTGCGTTGAATAGTCGCATTGTTATAAGTGCCTTTATCTGGACACCCATTTTCATATTCATAAATGACCACATTTTGGCTATCCATCACACATAAAATGGGTGTGGTATTGACCAATACACCTTGATTGGCAAAAACGGTGTAGGCGCGTGTGAGTTCAACGAGTGTGAGTTCGGCACCGCCGAGTGTGATGGCGGGACCATACCGCGAGGCATCACGCCCAAAGGTCTGAATACCCATGCGTTCCGAAAATGCCAAAAAGTAATCAATCCCCACACTCCGCACCGTTTGAACCGCAGGAATATTATAACTATTCGCCAAAGCACGGCGCATCGTCATGGGTCCATGGAAGGCGCGGTCATAATTGAGGGGTTCATAGGGTGCTTGACCGGGTTGTGGCATGACAACGCGGGTATCCCAAATAACATCTCCCGGTGACATGCCCCGTTCTAATGCAGAGGCATAGGTTATCGCTTTGATGGTACTCCCCGGTTGGCGTGGACGGTCAGTGACATTCACACGCCCATCTATAGCATCATTATAATAATCAATACTGCCGACCATCGCCAAAATTTCGCCTGTTGTGGGGTTCAGCACCAAAACAGCGGCATTGCTCACATTATTAGAGGCGAGTGTCGCCACTTGTTGGGCGGCAATGGATTGAATTTCGTCATTGAGGGGTAAATCAACGGTGGTATACACTTGTAAACCACCTCTGGCAATGTCTTCGGGGCTATATCCTAAACCTTGCATCAAAGTTTCTAATTCTTTGGTGGCATATACCGTAAAATGTGGCGCACGCAAATCTATATCACTATTCACAAAAGATAAGCCTTGCCTCACGGCTTCGTCCATTTGGGACTGGGTGATAAATTCTTCTTCGACCATCTCGGTCAAAACTTGTAGCCAGCGCGATTGCACCCGTTGTTGAATATCAATATCAGGATTCAATGGGTCTAAATCGGCAGGGGCTTGGGGCAACCCAGCCAACATCGCCGCTTCGCCTAATGTGAGGTCTTTTGCCTCTTTACCAAAGAAAATTTGCGAGGCGGCTTGTGCGCCATACGCAAGGTTGCCGTAATAAATCTCATTGAGATACAACTCTAAAATTTGGTTTTTGCTCATGCGTCCTGTGAGCGCAATTGCCAGAAAAATTTCTTCTGCTTTACGCTGGGCGCTTCGCTCGGAACGATATTCGGCATCAAATAATACATTCCGCACCAATTGTTGCGTAATGCTACTGCCACCTGTTTGAGCGCCTCCCAATCCCAAATATCCCATCAACGAAACTGCTGTGGCAGGAATATCC
>CALDGT010000813.1 GCA_937942935.1 uncultured Chloroflexota bacterium
AATATGTGGCATGGAGTAAAAAATCCCCTAATCATTTTTGGTATAAAGCCTTCGTGGTGGCGGAACATCATCCGCAATGGGGCGCGGATTTGGTAGCGGAAACGGGCGCATCTGACCAAACGGTGTGGCTCATCGCACATCACGCCGATAAATCCTGCCCATTACATGCCTATGGCAACTCCCTGCGTGATTTGCAACGCGCCGATGATGTCAATTAGGATATGATTCATCTCTACATTTACCCAATTGTGGATATATCATGTAATTGATTGAAGAATATGGGGGATATGATATATCATCTTGACATCAAGATATATAAAGGAGCATTTTTATGGCAGATGTGAATGTTGGTATATTAGGATTAGGGCGTTTGGGAGCATCTCTTGGGTTGGCGCTCAAACGATACACTGAAAATGGAGGCGGGCATAACTTCATCATTACTGGCTACGATAGTATTTCGCAAAATGTCAAAGTCGCCCAAACGATGAAAGCGATTGATGAGCCAAAAGGTCGCCCAGAAGATGTCGCCAAAGGCAAAGATATGATTTTTATGACCTTGCCCCCACACGAAGCCGAAATGATTTATCCCCTTTTAGCCGATACCATCCGACAAGGCGCGGTTATCTTCGATTTTTCACCTATTAAACGCAAAATGATGCAATTAGCAGAAAAATCGCTCTCCCCAAAGGGGCATGTCATCAGTATGGCGGCGATTGTGAATCCTAAATATTTGTATCATGGGGTACTCGATACCGAACATGCCAGCGCCGATTATTTTGAAAAAGGGGTGCTGATGGTGATGCCGAGTGTCAAAGCAGATAAAGATGCGATTGCGCTCGCCACAGATGTCGCCAATATTGTTGGGGCTGTCGCGCATTTTTATGACGTAGATGAGTATGATGTGTTGAGTACGGCGGTGGATGGATTGCCTCCGTTGCTCGGCGCGATTGCTTTTTACACATTGTCTAAGACCTCTGGCTGGACAGATTTTGTACGGGTATCCAATCCCGATTTTGCCATGCTCACTCATTCGCTGTATGACCGTCACCCAGATGACCTCCGCGCTGTGTGGATGAATGGTTCACAAGATTTAGCCCGTTATTTAGATGCCATCATCGGCAATTTGTCTCAAGTGCGTTCTGCGCTCCTCAATAAGGACGAAAAAGCCATCACCGCCTTTTTAGATGAGACCAGCGAAGAATATGAACGGTGGCTGAATCGGCGTATGAAGCCCGAATGGGAACTCGAAGAAAAGACCAAGCCAGAAAGTGC
>CALDGT010000814.1 GCA_937942935.1 uncultured Chloroflexota bacterium
AAGCCTTATTAGACCGTTTACGTGCTGAGGGTGATAGAACCGTTGCCGATGTCTTTATGACTGTAGATGCTGGCACACTTGGTATTGCCGCCGATGAAGGGCTGTTGCAACCGATTGTATCGGATGTGTTGACCGAAAATATCCCCGCCGAATTTCGGGATGCAGATATGCGTTGGGTTGGTCTAAGCCAACGGGTGCGCGGGATTGTTTATAACCCAGAAGTGGTAGATGTTGCCGAACTTTCGACTTATGAAGCCCTCGCCGATTCAAAATGGGCGGGTCGTCTGTGCTTGCGTCCGGGGTCTCATATTTATACCATCAGCCTCACCAGTAGCCTGATTTATCATCTTGGCGAAGAAGGTGCAGAAGCCGTTGTTGCGGGATGGGTGGCGAATAACCCGACTTATATTGATAGCGATACCCGCATCATCGAATCCGTTTTGGCGGGCGAATGTGATTTGGGTGTGGTGAATCATTATTATTTGGCTCGTCTCATCAGCGAAGATTCAGAATATCCCATTCGTTTCTTCTTCCCCAATCAGGCAGAAGAAGAACGTGGTGCATTCTATAATTTGTCTGGCGCAGGTATCACCACCGCCGCCCTCAATTATGACAATGCGGTGCTATTCTTAGAATTTTTGAGTTCACTTGAAGCCCAAAATCCGGGTGACGCAAGTTTTCCGACCACCAATTTTGAATTTCCTGTTCATTTAGAAGCTACCGCAGACCCCATCCTCGAATCTTTTGGCGAGTTCAAACTCGATTTGACGTACCCCGCCACTGAATATAAAGATTATCAACAAACGGCGCTCGATTTGTTGGAACGCGCTGGCTATGGGATGAGCGAATAAGATTAGAAGTTGTTGATTGTAAGGTAAGGGTGCAACACAATGCGCCTTTACCAATTATTTTTAGGAAACCATCATTATGAGTAGTATCTCTTTCACCAAGCCAACGTTTTCCTTCTCATTTCCAACCATCCCGCGTTGGAAATCTTTAATTTTGCCCCTTCTCATCGCGGTATTGGTTGTATTGCCGTTGGGTGGGTTGGTCATCCGCATTTTTAACCCGACTGTCGAATTATGGGAAAAATTATGGGCGACCACACTCCCGACCATGTTGGTGAATACCGTTGTTTTGATGGCGGGCGTGGGGGCAGGGACATTCGTCATCGGCGTTGGTATGGCGTGGTTGGTGACTGCTTATCAATTTACAGGACGGGCTTGGTTTGAGCGATTGCTCTTGTTGCCATTGGCACTCCCCGCGTATGTTATGGGATTTGTCTTTATGGCGACATTTGATTATGCGGGACCCGTTTATACCCAATGGCGGGCATGGTTTGGAAAAGACGCATGGTTTCCTGAAATTCGGTCTGCATTTGGGGCGATACTCGTCCTCACATTGGTTTTATATCCGTATGTGTATTTATTGGCGCGGGCGGCATTTCGTGAACAAGCGGCATCTACTGTCGAGGCGGCGCGGATGATGGGACTTTCACGCACACGCGCATTTTTTCGGTTGGTATTGCCATTAGCGCGACCATCCATTGTGGCGGGCGTAGTTTTGGCGATGATGGAAGCCATGACCGATTATGGCACTGTCCGCTTTTTTGGTTATTCTACCCTCAGCGAAGGCATTGTCCGCGCTTGGGATTTGCGCGTCGACCGTCAAACCGCCACCGAACTCGCCGCCCTCCTCTTTTTTGTGGCGTTGGTGATGATTGGGCTAGAACGGCTTTTGCGTGGGCGTGCGCGATATTATCAACAAGGTGGGCGTGGGCGCGTTTTGCCTCGTGTTAAACTATCTGGGTGGGGGAATTGGTTGGCGAGTGGGGCATGTTGGGCAATATTAGGGATTGCCTTCATTTTGCCTGTGGCGCAATTGGTCGCATGGGGTGTTAGCGAGATTGATAAATCTACTGTTGGTGCATGGCGTGATGTTTATGGTTCATATGTGGGCAGTAGCTTATCATTAGCAGGGTTATCTGCTTTAGTGATTATTTTGTTATCGTTGGTGGTCGCGCATGGTGTTCGCAGGACAACCGCATCGAGTAAACGCCGTATCCCGCGCATGATAGCCAGACTTGCTACACTTGGTTATGCCATGCCGGGGGCGGTTGTGGCGGCGGGTGTTTTGCTGTTTTTAGCGCCGATAGACCATGCTGTGACCGATTTTGCCGAATCTTTGGGGCGCACAGACCGTAGCTTGCTCCTGACAGGCACAATCACCATCCTCATTTATGCCTATGTGGTGCGTTTTATGGCAGTTGGGTTTAATAGCATAGATTCGAGCCTCGAAAAAGTTACCCCCAACATGGAACAAGCCGCCCGTACACTCGGCGCAAAAACCCGCCGTGTATTAATTAAAGTACACTTGCCATTGGTCAGCACAGGCATGTTGGCGGGTGCAATTTTGGTGTTTGTGGATGTGATGAAAGAATTGCCTGTCACCCTTTTATTGCGCCCATTTGGGACAGATACCCTCGCACTATGGACATATTACCTCGCCGCCGAATCATTTTGGCAAGCCGCCGCTATTCCCGCGCTCACTATTTTAGTGGTAGGATTAATCCCTGTTTTCTTATTGATGAGATTAGGCGAAACGGGTAATAATGGCACAATCCACACTTAAAGTTGATGGGCTAGTCAAGCGTTATGGCGCGATGACGGCGGTCGATGGTATTTCCTTTGACTTAAATACAGGTGATATTTTGGCATTACTCGGCGCGAGTGGGTGCGGAAAAACCACGACCCTGCGCTTAATTGCGGGCTTAGAAACACCAGATGCTGGCGAAATTTGGCTTGGTGAACGGCGTGTCTCTGGTGGGGGAGATTGGGTTCAGCCCGAAGATAGGCGAGTAGGGATGGTCTTTCAGGATTATGCCTTATTCCCGCATTTGAGCGTCTCTGCTAATATCGCATTTGGGTTAAAACACTATCGTGGGGATAAACATGCGCGGGTGGCGGATATGCTTCGCGTGGTCGGGTTATCTGGACTCGAAAAACGGATGCCACATCAATTATCAGGTGGGCAACAACAACGAGTCGCCTTAGCACGGGCGCTTGCCCCACAACCCAATATTTTATTATTAGATGAACCTTTCTCAAATTTAGATGCGGCATTACGCGCTCAGGTACGGGCAGAAATCCGCGCTATTTTGCGTGAAGCAAATGTCACCAGCATTTTTGTCACCCATGACCAAGAAGAAGCCCTTAGCCTTGCCGATAAAGTGGCGGTGATGCGCGAGGGGCGTATTTTGCAATTTGGCACACCTCATAATATTTATTCACGCCCTGCAAGCCGAGAAGTGGCGCAATTTGTTGGAGAAGCCAATTTTATCCGCGCCCAAGCGGATGGCATGATGGCAAAATCGGCATTAGGCGAATTAAATTTGATAGAACCCATGAATGGGGCTGTATCCTTGCTAATCCGCCCAGAAGCGATTCAAATCGGCAAAAATGGCATATCAGCACAAGTTACTTGGTCGGAATTTTATGGACACGACCAACGGATAGGGGTGATGTTGGCAGATGGCACATCTTTAATCATTCGCACGGATTCATATGCGGTTTATCCACAGGGCGATAGTGTGATGCTTACTGTTAACCGCCCTGTGTTGGCATATCCAGTTTAATCATTCACCAAAACCATGCGGTAACGGGCTTGATTATCGCGTACTTTTTGGAGTGCCTCATTAATTTGGCGCATGGGCATGATTTCGGTTTGTGCGACCACCTGATGCCGTGCCGAAAATTCGAGCATTTCGCGCATGGTATCTCTAGTGCCAATTGCACCACCGCGCACCGATTTTTGCCCACCTATCAAAGCCCCTGCGGGGATGAGCATATCATCTGGAATTGCGCCCACGATGCACAATTGCCCATTTGGGCGTAATAGGCGCAAATATGCCCGCCAATCCAAATTGACATTCACAGTACAGAGCAAAAAGTCGAGCGAATTTTTCCCCGCACGCAATTGGTCTTTGTCTTTGCTATTGATGAATCGGCTTGCGCCAAATGATTTGGCTTCTGCCTCTTTATCAGGAGATGTCGAAAAAGCGGTCACTTCACACCCCATTTTGCTGGCAAATTGCAATCCCAAATGACCTAATCCGCCGATGCCAATCACACCAACGCGGTCAGCAGGGCGCACACCAAAGGTTGCTAGGGGGGAATAAACGGTGATTCCCGCACACAATAGTGGGGCGGCATTCTCTGAACTCAATTTTTCGGGGATGGGGAAGGCATAGCGACTATCGGTACGGATATAATCGGCGAATCCACCGTAACGGTCTTGGCAGGTTGCGACAGAGTGTGGGCAGACATTGGTCTCGCCACGCACACACCATTCACAATTCATACAACTGCCCGATTGCCACCCAACACCTACCCGTTGCCCAATTTCAAGGTGCGTCACCAAATGTCCTTTTTGGGCGATAATACCGATGATTTCATGCCCCGCCACATACGGAAAATTATCTCCCCAATCACCATCGAGAATATGAATATCACTATGGCAAATGCCACAATGCGAAATTTTAATTTCCACATCATGCTCACCAAGCATAGGTGGCTCATATTCAAAAGATTTTACGGGTTGTTTGGGGGTGTGTCCTGCATAAGCATGATATATCATCACATTTTCCTCTATTTATCAGATTCGGGAGTGTATTCGCGCACAAGCACTTTATCTACCCGATTTCCGTCCATATCTATAATTTCAAACTGAAATTTTCCCCAGATGAATGAATCACCTGTGGTAGGAATTTTATCCAATTCAAAAATAACGAATCCTGCAAGGGTATTATAACGGTCTTCTTCTGGCAAAGCATCTGCCTCAATCACATCTTTGAATGTCTCAATGGGCATCGCTCCATCCACCAAAAATGAGCCATCCTCGCGTTTGACGACATCTGGGCTGTTATCCATATCGCCCACCACTGCTTCTAAAATATCGTGTAGGGTGATGATGCCTTCGATTGCGCCTTCTTCGTCTATCATGAAGCCAAATTGCTGTTTATCTCTGCGAAAAAGCGCCAAAACATCGGCGGCGGTAGCCGATTCTGGGATGAATAATGGTGGGGTAGCTAATTCTTGCAATTTGATAGGGAGATGCTTTAGGCTACAACGGAGCAATTCGCTTGCGCGAACAACACCGATAATATGCTCTGGTGTGGTATCTATCACAGCATAACGCGAATGGTTTGATACGCTAATCTTTTCGATGAGTTCTTCATGTGTATCGTGAATATCCAACACAGCCATATCACGGCGGGGTGTCATGAGGGCTTTGGCAGGGATGTCATCTAACCGAAAGATGCTTGTCACCATATCTTGTTCAGCCACATCAAAAATACCTGCTTGTGTGCCTTCATCAATCATCACATGAATTTCTTCTTCTGTGACAGCACTATTATCTGCCGCTTTGACCCCCAATATATTGAGGACAATATCGGTAGACAGACTCAAAAACCATACCAATGGATAGGCGACTTTGGAGATGAAACTCATGGCAGGCGCGACAATTTGGGCGATGTTCTCTGGATTTTGGATAGCAATCCGCTTAGGGACAAGTTCTCCAATGATGAGCGATAAATAAGTCGTGAGCAACACCACCAAAAAAACAGCTATCACATCACTATAAGGGCTTAAAAATTCAATTTTTGCCAGTTGCTTCCCTAAATCTTCAGCGATAGTTGCCCCACCGAATGCCCCTGCCAAAATACCGATGAGTGTGATGCCGATTTGAACAGTCGAGAGGAAACGGTTGGGATTTTGTGAGAGTTCTAATGCGATTTTTGCACCATTATCACCACGTTCTGCGCGTTGGGTGAGGCGTGCTTTTCGTGAAGAAATAATCGCCGCTTCAGACATCGCCAAAATACCGTTAATCAGTGTAAAAAAAATAATGATGAGTATTTCCATTTTAGGGTAACTTACATATCCTTCCCATAATCCAACATAACACCATCTTACCTGATAGTTAATGTGTTTCCCATGCCATATTGATGACCATCCTTTGGCGATGAAACCCATAATATTCCAGCCATGAATTGGTTTGCTCATCATCGGCGGGATGCTCTAAATTGAGGCTATTGCCACCAAATCGCTTGACAATGGTCTTTAGCAGAGCATTAATAAGATTATCATGATTATGTGGCGAAATCATGAGTGTTAACTTGTTGGTGGTGGTGAAACTGGTCTCTATCCATGCGCTTGCCAAGAATGATTGGTCATCATCGGCACGAATAACGAGTCGTTCTGTTGACCGAAGATTGAGCCAATCTGACCCCATTTTCCAAATAGACCGTTTGAATAAATCGGGGTGAAGTGGGCGTAACCAGCCCAAGCCACCATGTGCGCGGAGTTGTTGTGCGAGTCGCCATTCATCTACCCATTCTGACCGCCGTGGATGACGGATATAAACAGGACTCTGCTCTGGATTATCTGGATACCGAACAGATGCAGGGCGTTTCCATAATATCCATGTGCGTTCAGATGAGAATCCGAGAGAATGATATAACCGAATAGCAACATGATTATCTGCATCTACTTGCAAAACTGCCCGCCTTCCGCCACGCTCTTGGATAAGTGACATGCTGGCTTGCATCAGTTGGCGGGCTATTCCACGCCCTTGAAAATCGGGATGCACCCCCACATTAGCGACAATCCATGTTTTGCCCAACGATGGCGGATAATTGGCAGGGTAAATCGAGACATTGCCGACCAATCGCTCCCCGACCATCCACACAAATCCCAAATGTACACCCGCCGTTACATCGTTAAAATGAGACAGCATTCGTAAACCTGCCCCCAAACGGCTCATCGCACGCATCTCGCGCAAGGCGGCACGACCACTGCTATCCATGGTGTTTGAAAATACCAATTCGATTAAATCAGCTAATTGCGCCAAATCGGTTTGTAAATTGACCCGACGCATATAACCATGTGTCTGAAGGGTGTCAAATGAACGCGCAGTATTCACAAAATAACCTTTACCTTGATAAGTGTCTCACCATTTTAATCGAAAGAAGGGTAAATAAGCCATAATCTTGATAAGAAATATTCACAAATTTACCAAATTGCAAAAATCTAAAGGATTTAAGTCGCCACTTGTAAAAAATGTGGTACACTATTTGGTAGGAGAAAAGTCCCAAGATTGCGGTAATGCTTTATTTTCTCCCAATATGTACCTTAAAAATAGAGGGAGGAAGTACGGTCAGATAGTAATCATCAATGTTTATCGTTTCTCAATTTTCGTAGGTCATTTATTATATCATCCGGGGAAATTATGCCATGATGCTTCAAACATTGCTGTTCTGGATAAACCGTACCCTGGAGACGTTAGGTGTATTGAACACAAGCGATAATCCAGGAGAAGAGGGACAAGGATTGGTCGAATATGCACTCATCCTTGTTTTGGTCAGTGTAGCGGCTTTAGCGTTGTTGGTGGTATTTGGACCGACACTCGCTAACCTTTTTAGAAATATTTTATCTACTATGCAAGATGTCAGTGCTTAGCCAGCGCTTAATCATTATTCGTTTTTTTTCTTAAAAAAGCCCCGCTTATGGGGGTTTTTTATTTCTCAAAGCCAACCTATTCCCCTACGCTGATTTGATGTATCTTGAAATGATGATGATTTTCGTTTAGAACTGTAAGCCTATCATCATTGAGGAGAAATTGTTATGGGACGAGCAAATTACGGAAAAGTAGGTGGAAGACGCTCTGGTGCGGCATTCCAATGGATTGTCATCGGTGGCGTTTTGGGGTTTAGTTGCCCCGCTATCATCGGCTTAACCTTACTGATTTTAGGGGTTGTGACCATTAACCCAAGTGGGACAACCGCCATTAGCACCAATACACCGTCAGTTATCCCCACAAGTGAAGTCGCTGTTCAACCAACAACCGATATTCAAGCGACAGTAAACGCTGGGATTGCAATTGCATTAGAACAAACTCGTGTCTCACAGCCGCAACCCTCTCCGACTAATACATTATCGGCGTTGGTGGTTGTGCCGACTTCTACACCACAATCGCAACAACCTGTGACCGTTGTAACAGACCAACCGTTGCCCACACAGACCCCGTCCACAGGCGGGGAAATATCGCAACCAGTTCAGCCACAAAATAATACCGCACTTGCCACACCAACATCATCTATCCCCGAATTTTTTGCGATATTAATCTCGCCAATGGTGACAGTTTCGGGTGGCACATTTAATATGGGGACAACCGCCCAAGAAGTGCGTCAAGCAGAGTCTGAGTGTGTCTCTCGTGATGGCGCTCAGTGTACCTTTGCGATGGGCGAAGATTCGATGCCTCCCCATTCTGTGACGGTGAATACATTCCAAATTGAGACGACAGAAGTCTCTAATGAGCAATATATCGCATTTTTGAATTATCTGGGACCCAATAGCCACCGTCGTGGATGTTTGGGGCAACCATGTATCAATACAACATCCGAAGATGAAAATAGTTATATCACCTTCGATAGTCAAAATTATGATACTAGTGCTGTCTTGCGTGAAAATGCTGTCGTTGGCGTAACATGGTATGGCGCACTTGCCTATTGCCAATCCATTGGGCGTAGATTGCCAACTGAAGCTGAATGGGAACGCGCCGCCCGTGGTGCAGGGGTAGATGGGTTCATTTATCCTTGGGGCAATACATGGGATGAAACACGCGCACGCACACGGAATCTTGGCGAAGTGGGTCCTGTAGAAGTGATTAGCTATTCTACAGGTGTAAGCCCATTTGGTGCGCTAAATATGGCGGGTAATGCCGCAGAATGGGTAAATGATTGGTATTTGGTCAATTATTATAGCCTGCCCGAAGCGAGTGGTCTTAACCCACAAGGTCCTGCTGTTGGGACAGACCGTGTTGTTCGTGGTGGCTCGTGGGATACCCGCCCATTCTTTGTGCGGACGGTGCATCGTCAACATTTCCGCCCAGATGTGACACAATTAGATATTGGTTTCCGTTGTGCGGCAGACGATGTTCAGGTGACACCTGTTGCCAATACCAATACGACCTTGCCAAACACACAAAATATAGGTCCACAAGCGCCAACCCCCATTTCTGGGCAACCTGTTTTACCAACCAATGCCCCCGAACCAACCCCATTACCGGTTGTACCCCCAACTGGCTGATAAACGAAAACAGGGCATGATAGCCATGCCCTGTTTTTTATTTTTTATCGCCACGACTACTTGGATGCCATAACATCAACAACCGATACGGTTGTTTGCCTGCTCGGATGGCTTCATCGGGAATAACGGTGTGTTTGCCAATTTCAAATTCATCAAACAGGGCATCTAATCGGCTATAAAATTCTTCTGCACGCTCTGGAGTTAAATAAACCTTGCCCTGAAACATCCGCAAACGCCGATGATGTACTGCATTTTCGCCAATATCAATCACTCCCGCTTTTAGGCTTTCGCGGATGTCATTGAATGTGTCGCCATATAACCCAGATAATGTAATTTCGAGATGCTCTTCAAAATCAATACTACCGGGTGCAAGTAGGTTGGGGGCAATCCGATAAATATGGGCTGTGGCGATATAATGTTTTTCGACAATGCCAGAGACGATACGTGTAAAAACCATTTTGATAAGGTTGTGCTTTTCGAGTAAATTAAAATGATAATACAGTTTGGTAGGTGGTTTATCTATTTTTTCTGCAACATCTTTAACCGTACTCGGGGTGATGAGAAATTCGATGATATTGAGTCGTAATGGGTCTGCCAAGACCTTGAGTGTCTCAAGGTCATGAATGACAAACTCATCTGCTGGTGAAAATATGGTTGCTTCTTCTGTCATGATTAATCCGTTTGAAATTATTGAAATGTTCAAATAATATGCTGATTATAACATGCTACACGAAAATACGGGTCTCTAAATCTTGTCAAAATCCCCCAAAAGTCAGGGGGCTTACTATGCTAATTTGCACAGGACTAGATTAAAATAAAGCTATATAACCGAATGATTTAAGAGGATAAATCGCCATGACTGTTCAATGGTGGGGAACACGTAGCAATGTTTCGCCCAGATTGCGTTTAGAGGTGGAAGCCATGAGAACCACCTTTGGGGATACATTTAAGCTCATTGTGCCAGAATCTGAGCCACTGTATTGGCAAGGACTGGTAGAGGTGAATTTGGCAGGGATTAACCAACAAGAGCATTTGCTTAAAATTTTATATCCACGAGATTACCCCAATCGCCCCGCAGAGGCGTATGTCCTAAAGCCCCGCTTGTATAGCGAAAAGCATCAATACGAAGATGGTCAATTATGCTTATTTAATCCTAAAGATGGGGAGCAATATGGCTGGAATCCTGCCCGTTCTACGGCGGTCACTGTGACGGCATGGGCGATTCAGTGGGTTTATGCGTATTATACATGGCGCAAAACAGGCGATTGGCCCGGGATTGAAGAACGAGTAGACCCCAATACCCCGCTTCCGCCACGTCATCGTAACCGCTAGAGGAAAAAATTATGTTTCTAAAACGTTTATTGCCAAATCGGGGGATTATCCCCAATTTGGTCATCGCCCAACGGGTGATAGATAAAATGGTACAAGCCGCAAATCATTATGTCGAAGACGAAACAGGTGAGGCGATGGTTGGCTTGGTGGTAGATAGTGATAATGTGACCACCATTTATGTGTTAGAGACGATTGCACCAGATGAAAGTGCTGTGCGGGGTGAGGCGGTATTCAAACAAGGCGATGAACGCCAAGCAGAACTCATTTGGTGGTATCATCAAAATTGGACTCGCCAACGCGAGAAAAAAATTGGGTTGCTTTCTGGAAAATCGAAATGGGATGTGCCACTTCGTCATTTGGGCGATTGGCATCGGCAACCGGGTTATATGATTGCGCCTAGCGGTGGCGATTTGATGACCGCATTAGATATGTTAGATGATGAAGAAGCCGACTTTGACTTTTTGCTCGCGCCCATTGTCACATTAGACCATCCCGCAACAACTGGTGGTGGGGCTGGTTATGTCAATTATGTGACTGTCCCAAGTGGCAATGGTGAACTAACACGCATTGATTTTTGGTATATTACAGAGAAAACTAGTCAATTTGTGCCGATTGTGCCTGTTGTCTATCCCGATGCTCAATTGCCAGAACTTGCCCCTGCCCCTTGGCATCTGACCCAAGATGAGCGCATCACCAAAGAACTTGCGGCATTAAAATCCAATAATGTGTTCACCTCTATCATTATTTGGGATACAGATGATAAATTACCCCTCGAAATTTGTTTTTTGGTCGCACAACAAGGCTCTGACCATGTATTTATCCTCGTGACATCACATGATTATCCCAAGACAAAACCCACAGCCTATCGTGCGCCGTTCATCAAATTGGCGAATGATGAAGTGATATATGATATTTTTGGGCGGATGTGGACAGAAGCTAAAAAGGTGACAGACCCACAAGGGTGGGTTTGGTCAGATGAAAAAACATTAGCCGATTATTTGCTCGCCATCACGGGTGAAGATAAAAAGGATGTATAGTCATGTGGGATAGAGTAGAACGGCTTATTGGCAAAGATAATTTAAGCCTACTCGCACAAAAGCGAGTTGGGATTGTTGGTTTGGGGTCTGGGGGTGGATTTGTGGCGCAAAGTTTGGCGATGAGTGGGGTAGGACAATTTGTGTTGATTGATGATGATACCCTCGAAGCGACTAACCTTGTCCGCCATGTTGCTGATAGGCGTTATTTGGGTCAACCAAAAGTTGAAGCTGTTGCAGACCTCATCATTCAACGGAATCCACAAGCGATTGTCAAAACCTGTTACGGACGCATTGAGCAACACCTAGATGAATTAGATGATTTAGATTTATTGATTGTTGGTGTAGATGGCGAACAGGTCAAATATATTATCAACGAAGCCTGTTTAGAACGTGACCTCGTGGCGGTTTATGCGGGTGTTTATGAACGTGGGGAAGGCGGGGATGTGGTGGTGATTTACCCCTATGATGGACCATGTTATGCGTGTTGGTCGGCGGCGGTGCGCGATGAAGTTCAACTGGTGAATGATGAGGGCGAACTAGATTATGGCATGATTGGACCCGAAGGCACAATCGAAGCCGAACCCGCCTTATG
>CALDGT010000815.1 GCA_937942935.1 uncultured Chloroflexota bacterium
TTTTACGTTTACACCATCACCAACATTCACACCGTCCATCACGCCTGTGCCACCGAGTCCGACACCAACCCCGCCAATTATCGGACGGATTCAAGGCACACAGCGCATCAATGTGCGGAACGGACCGGGCGAAGGTTTTGAGGTGATAGATACGCTCACACCGGGCGATGGGATTCAAATCTTAGGGCAAAATACAGCAGGTGATTGGTATAACATTTTGTTGGATGATGGTCGGCAAGGGTGGATTTCATCGCGCCTTGTCTCCATTCAAGCCACACCCACCGCGCCACCATCGCTCACACCCACACCTGACCAAACATTAATCGCATTAGGCACACCCCTTCCAACGGCGATTTTTGGTGGTGGGACAATCACCCCAACACCGCCACGCGCCGCCGTGACCGCCACCCCATTGGGGACAGGCACAGCCATTCCATCCAATATCACCCCAACGACAACCGCGCCATTCATCCCTGTGATTCCAGATGTGAATGTGAGCGCGATTAATCAGACTGCAACCGCGTTGGCGGGGAATGTGGTGCAAATATCGCCACCACCGACCTTCACCCCTGCGCCAAATGCCACCAATACGCCGAATGTGCCTGTGGTCAGCACCCCGCCAAGTGGCGCCACCAATACCCCCGACCCGAACAGCAACATCACCCCCACCGTATCATCAGGTGTGACCCCTGTCGCGGGAGATAACCCAGTGGTGCAACAAGGTGTCCGTGTATTTGCCCTGTGCGATGCCAATTCACGCTTCCCCGCACCGACCAATTTGGCGGCGGGTTCGAGTGTAATTGTGTGGTGGACATGGATTGTGGTTGCTAATAGTGAAGAAGGAGCGCGTGCGCTCATCAACCAACATGAGGCGGCGGTGCGCTATGAAGTGCGGATTAATGATGTGTTATTAGATAATTGGCGTGATTATGGCGTGCCGACTATCACCCAAACAGGGACGACTAGTTATGCAAAATCATGGTATGTACCGGGCGGGACATTGCAAGCAGGCACGTATCGCGTGACATATCGTGCCACATGGTCTACTGCGATTAGCGATGGCAATGCCAATTATGGACCGGGGACACTCAATTTGACCGAAGAGGGTAGTTGCACCTTTGTCGTGCGATGAAATAGGGGGAGTTATTCCCCCTGTTTTATTCGCTTAGGGACGATTTTGCACATCAATCTGTATGATGACGCTATCCGTCAAATTGTCATTATCTGTTACAGTGAGGCGAATATCATGTATACCTATTGGCAAGTTCACATCGGCTATTATATTTGTGGATAAAATACTCTCGCCTTCGCGCCATTCATAACCCGTAATTGTACCATCGTAATCCACACTGGCAGACGCATCCAATTGCACATCAGCCGTTAAATCCCCACCCACATATACGATACGACTTTCGCCTGCATTAGCAATGGGTGAGGCGGTAAACCCTTCAAACTGTGTTGCATCTTCAACTGTTAATCGTCCTGTCAGACTACCAATGGCGATAATTGGGCGATAGGGGTGCCAGTCAGCTGAAAAAACGCTGTGATAATCTCCGTTATCGAATGTGCCAATAACCTCATCGTCCGTTTCTAAATCACCATCTACAAATACAAAACGCCCATCGCGTGACCATTTAATAACCACTGCATCAAAGTCACTATGGAAATTATATAAGAATTCACCTGTTTCTGTATCATGGTTGCCAATCGCAAACTCCCTAGATACTGAGATTATATTCGTTCTTGGGCGTACGGCGATAGTTCTAGGCTCAATGCTGTATGAGAAATCAGTTTTGCGGATAACTTCACCTGTTTGGGGGCTAATAACAATAAATTGATTAGATTCCAAATATTCCAAAGAGCCATTATTATCATTATTATTATTTCTGAGAGACCCAACGGCGTAAAGCTCTGAACCATCTTCACTCCATTCGATTAAATTCAAAAAAACAGCCCCTGTAAATTCATTAATCTCATTTGGGTCAAACTTAGATTGTGTGCGTGTTTGAATATATAGATTAGTAATAGATTGCTGTTCACCTGTTTGCATATCCCAAAAAGAGACCCGATAGTTCACAAAAAATTTTTCATACCCTTGTTCATACTCTATTAGTTCTACAACTGCAATCATCGCATTGTTTGAATTCCCTGTAACAAATAGCGAAATTCCGTCTGTATCAATGATTTGCTCTAAGGTTAATGTTGGCGAATACCACTGGAAAATTTCAATCTGTTGATTTGCGGTCATGACAAGTTTATCACCATCTTTTCCCCAAGTTACAGATAGAACTGGCATTTGATAATCTAGTTGGGTTATTAAATCCAATTGTGGGGTATAGATAGATAATTTTCCTGCAAATTGTTGATTGGCTACATCCACAACATTTGTGGCAACCGCTAAATAATTCCCTTCGGGACTCCATGCCAAATTATAAACAGGGTCAATAATGACTTCATGTAAAGGCGATATAGAATGTAACTGATGTATTGGCTGATTGGTTAAATAAATAGCGCCAATCATTAAAAGAAATCTTATGATACGCATGAGCATAACCTTTCTTATTTATGGATTAGAACATGTAGCTAAGGGTATTGGTAAAACAAATTCTAAATTTGTAATTGGCATGGTAATTACACCACGATCGGTATCTTTATTAATTTGAAAACGGAAAGTATTCCATATCAATTGACGAGCTATTTGAGGATTAGCTTCATAAAAAGACACAAATAATACAGGTATGTGAATTGAGGAGTCACTCATACCAAATCGAACTAGCTCATTATCAAACTCATCTATGTTATTATCATTGTCAGGATTGTAAGTCCGATCAGGAACTAATAATGCGCTATTATCTACCTCATATCGTTGAGTACCCGTTAATGCTTGAAATGTTCTAGGGCTATATATTTCACGTAAATGACGCATATAAGCCTGTGTTAGTGTTTCATCAGGGTAAACACACCAATTTTCATACCTATCTACGGGTGCTAATCTGCCATTCGTGATAGGCGGGTTATATTCCCAAATAGAAAGTGTATGAAATGCTCTTGGATGTTGCATACTTGCACAAGGAGAGCCTTCTTTTAGGTAGTAGAAGCGCCATGTTAAGTTCCATAACCCACCAACATACGCTTTCAATATGTAGGATTCTCCTGATGATGGACCTAATGGAGGCTCAAAGCAATTTGGGTCACTATACAACGATCGCTGGTCGTCAACTGGTGCGCCATTTATAAACAGCGTCACTTTTTCTGGTAATCGTCTATTAGTAGGAAGTACACACTCTTACTCTATTTTATCGGGTACAGACCAGATTAAACTGGCAAATAATTTGAAATGGTTGTGTTTCATGATGTATCCCTAACCC
>CALDGT010000816.1 GCA_937942935.1 uncultured Chloroflexota bacterium
GGGTCTCCTGCCGCCAGTGGGTTGCCATACGCACAATTATCACAACCGGTTATCGTCTCCTCTGCCACTAGCGATATGTCACTTATCAGTGTACGGTTGCCGGGGAGCGAAACCAACTTAGGTACACGGCAATATAATTTCCAACGAGAATATGTACATACGATTTATGTTTACGGGAATACAGTAGAAGCCCCACAAATTGCAATTCGCCTAGAAGAGCCGCTACCAGAAGGTTTAAGTAGTGCCTTCATCCGTTTGAATAATTTCACGATGAACCCCGATGTGCGTTTTAATTTATCGGTGGCAGATGCGGCAGTTGACCCTGTTCGCCCTCCCGATTTTACACCGTTGCCTGTTGTTCAATTTCGTGAAGAAATGTTTGCGAGTGCCGAACCTGTTATATTGGATATTTCTGGTGGCGAAATTTCTACAACGGTGCGTGTCCCCGCCCGTTTGACTGATTTATATCTGATAGACCTTCAATATGGTTTGGTGGCATATAAACAGTTGGATGTTAATTTTGAGCCGGGGCGTGTTTATGATGTGATTGTTGTTCAAAACCCCAATGATATTCAAGTCAATTTGCTGATTATTGCACATCCTGTTCAAACGGGTTGAGTTTATGAGAATTTTGGTTATGATTAGGATGTTACCAATATTTCACTGATAGGATTAAATCAAATGGCAACCATTGACGAACAAGTCGAGGTCTTAATGAATGGGGTGGAGTATGGCGACCCCGAAATTCGTGAGAGTATGAAACGCGAATTGCGTGAGCGCCTCATTGAAGCGCAACGTGAGGGCAGACCCTTGCGCGTCTATTGTGGCTATGACCCACGTACCGCCGATTTGCATTTGGGACACACTATCACCATGCGGAAATTGCGCCAATTTCAAGAGTTTGGGCATGATGTCACTTTCTTAATTGGCACATTTACCAGTTTAATTGGCGATCCATCCGATAAAGATAAAGCCCGTGACCAATTGACCGCACAAGCTGTCGAAGATAATGCCCGCACATATGCCGAGCAAGCCTTCAAAATTTTAGACCCTGCGCTTACCCGTGTGCGTCGTAATGATGAATGGCTTTCATCGCTTGACTTTGCCGATATCATCCGCCTTGCCAGCAATTTTACGGTGCAACAATTCTTGGTGCGCGAAAATTTTGCCAAGCGGATTGATTCTGGTCAGGCAATTTATTTGCATGAATTTTTCTATGCGCTTATGCAAGCCTATGATGCTGTGGCGCAAGAAGCCGATGTTCAGGTAGGCGGACAAGACCAACTCTTTAATATTTTGGTCGCGGGACGCAAATTGCAACAAGGCTTAGGGCAAAAACCACAAATTGCCATCATCATGGGTGAAAGCCTTCCGGGTACAGATGGCGATATTAAAATGAGCAAGAGCTTGGGTAATCATATCCCGCTTTTAGGCGAAGCATGGGATATGTATGGCAAGGTGATGAGCGTTCCCGATAAAGCCATGCCAATTTTCCATAAATTGTTGTTGGGCTGGTCTGCCGAGCAATTGCGTGATTTAGATGCAGGGCTTGCTAATGGGTCATTACACCCAAATGAAGTAAAAATGGCATTAGCACGCCAAATTGTGACAATTTTCCATAGTAAAGAAGATGCCGAAAAAGCCCAAAAACGTTGGGATGACTTGTATCGCAGTCATGATAAACATGCTGTGCCAGATGATATTCCACAAAGTGTATTCACAGCAGAAGAAAAACTGGTGGATGTGCTTCGTCGCTTAGAGATGGTCGAGAGTGGTAAAGAAGCCAAACGCTTGATAGAGCAGGGCGGTATTCGGATGAATGGGGAAGTGGTCAAAGATGCCTTAATTGCCATTAAGCCCGATATGTTGCCTGTTG
>CALDGT010000817.1 GCA_937942935.1 uncultured Chloroflexota bacterium
CGTTGGCAGATTCACGACCAAAATTCGTGCCTACATCGCCTACATGAAAACAGGCGCATACACCCAGCGTTACCAGACGAAAAGTTTGCGGATTTTGAGTATCACCAATAGCGAGACGCGCTGTATCAATCTTAAATCTAGTGCGGAAGGCGTGGGTGCAGATAGGCGATTTTTGTTCACATCCCAACAGGCAATAAACCCTCAATCCGTGTTGCATGAAGCGATTTGGCATAGCGCAGGCAACCCATCCCCCACTGCCATCATCCCCAAGTAAACTATCAAAACGCTCACCAACAAGTGGGCGTTTTTGTTGCTAATTGTCAACTTGCAGGGTGGTGTTATACTGTCACCAGAAGCCAGAGCAAATCACCCCAACCAGCATTCACTGGCTTTGGTTGAGAAGAGGCTTATTTCTTCTTGAACCACACCACGCCTATCATCAACACCACCAGAAATACCGTCTGGGTGATGTCATGTATGTTGGTTTGGACGGTGAAGCACATAGCCCTCCTTTCCCGAGCAATGACCTGCTCGATAAGGGCGACTTGTCTGGCTTCTAGCTTTATTATAGGCGATTTTTCGGGATGCTTCACAAAGAATATCCACGCCAATTGAAATTAAACACGGGTGCTTGCAATAATCACTCACCATCCAAAACTGTCACATCATGTAGTGTCAGCTTGCCCGTTTCTGCCACATCAAACACCTGACCTTCCCCTGTCATGTTGATAGTTGCCCCATTACCAATGATAATGATGTCGCCTGTGATGGTCGGCAGTGGCGATGTGAGGATATAGGTAGCGTTTTCTGTGAGGCAGATAGTCGTTTTTGGGTATGATAGTGCTTGATTGATTATCGAAATAAAGTCAGCCTCTAAAGCACTATTCAAACTAAATGTACAAACATCTGTTATTTGAATACCTATATTACCAATACCTTCATAAGCAATCTGATTTGTGGCAGGGTTAAAATCTGCGGTTACGGGTTTATCTGTATCTAAAATTTGTTGATTAAGCATCTGACCAGTTATTAAATCCCAAATACGAATTTCACCTGTACCAGATACAGAAGTTAATAATTGCCCATTTAGTATTAAAGCAGACACTCGATTATATACATCATAGACTTGATGCTGATTAGGGTTTTGGCGACTTATCAATTCTCCAATTGGTTCATTGGGATTATTAATATCCCAAATCAAAATCTTTGCGTTTTGATAGCCCGCAATCAGTGTTTGACCATCATCGCTCCAAATAAGTTCCGTGACCCATCCATTTCCTTGTGTTCGTAAAATAATAGCATTTGGAGATGTCAGCGGTGTTAGATTTATGGAATCCTCAATTCGGATTCCATCTAAATCTCCAGTAGCTATTTTTGAGCCATCTGGACTAAGTGCTAATGAAGATGTACTCGGAGGTCTACCAACAATACTTATTAACTGCAAATTTGTATCCCAAACCCAAAGTGTTTTACTCCCACCATTATCAGCACTATGTGTTGCTGCAAATAATCCCACATCACTCCAACTTAACGAAGAAAAAGCAGATGCAGAGCTATGTTGAATAGGTAAGATTTCCTGTTTTTGTGTATCCCAGATGACTAAGTTTGTATCACGGCTACTAATAAGCAACCGATGATTATCGTTATTCCATGTTAAAGCAACAATAGGAGATTGACTTATTTGCATTTCAGCAACTAGGAAGCCATCCTCTGCCCGTAATCTAACTTTGCCATTGTGATGCCCACTAGCTACTAGAGTACCTATTGAATTCCATTTAATGACCATAGCCTCTTCAGAAGAGGGTTCATAGAAATCTTGCGAAAGTATGGTCTGTAAAGGAAGTAAGGCAATAATAAAAACCACATAGTAGATTAA
>CALDGT010000818.1 GCA_937942935.1 uncultured Chloroflexota bacterium
CAGGCGACCATTCGATGGCAAACGCATTATTTTCAGAAAAATGCGCCGTTTTTCGCCTGTATGGATATTATACAAAATGACATCCATATTCATCGGATTTTCGTCATTAGCACTATACGCCAACCATTGACCATCGGGCGAAATATCGCCTAAATTATGTTGCGAATCCATCTTTTGGGTGATTGCCTCATGCCATCCACCCTGCGCCCCTAAGCGATAAAGTTGATGTTGTTCATCTCCATTTTGGTCTGCTTGAAAAACGATTGCAGAGGCATCTGGCAACCATAATGCACTGCGAATCGTGTTATCGTTAAATGCCGTCAATTGGCGCGGAATCCCTCCACCCGATGGCATTGTCCACAAATTAAATTGCCCTGTGGTATTGGTCACATGCAAAATTTGTTTGCCATCGGGCGAATAGCTAACAACGGGGGTATAAATCCGAGTGGATGCAAATTGTTCAAAACGATATTTCGGGGTTTGGTTCATTCACAAAACTCCTTTTGATTTTTTTCAAATAGCGATACCACATTATACGTTGAAGTAATCGAAAAGGTTCTATTTTAATACCCCCGTTTGCGGTCATATTGATTGAGCATAGGTTGATGATTGAGGTATCGGCGCAAATTTTCTTCAAAGACATTTGCCGCCCGTTCTGCATAGCGCGTATTGTTTCCCGCGCAGTGTGGGCTGATGAGGACATTTTCCATCTTCCACAGAGGGCTAGTAGCAGGTAATGGTTCTTCTTCAAAAACATCTAATGCCGCGCCTGCGATTGTGCCATGCTCAAGGGCTTCTATTAGGGCTTGCTCATCTATCACCGCCCCACGCGCAATATTGATAATCACTGCCGTAGATTTCATCCGTTTTAGAATATCTGCATTGATACTATGGTGTGTTTTTTCGGTGAGGGGGACTGTCACCACCACATAATCACATACTTCAACCATCGAGCCGAGCGCCTCTGTTGGATAAAGGCGTTCTGGAATTTCGGCATTGGGGTCGCCTGTGCCTGCTTCGATATAATCGAGTTCTTCTTGTGGCTTGAGCAAATTATTTTTGGTCGCCAAAACCTTCATGCCCATGGCATGAGCAATCCGCGCCAATTCGCGCCCAATACTGCCATAACCAACAATGCCAAGCACTTGCCCACGCAATCCCACTGGGCGGAATGTTTCGTGCGGGCGGTCTGCCCATTTGGATTGATTTTGTAAGCGCCACATTTTTGGCAATTGGAGCGAAAATGCCAACATCATCCCAACACAATATTCGGCAATTGGTGTGGCATGAATTCCACTAGCACTGGTGATTTGAATGTGGTCTAACTGGGCAATCGGGCGATTCACCACACTATCTAACCCTGCATAATGCAATTGGATCCATTTGAGGTGAGGCGCTTCGGCTGGCATTGGAAAATTAGTGATGGTATATAGCACCTCAGCATCTTCGTATGCTTGTGGGGGGACTTGCCCCGCATAACAAGTGATATTGAGCCTATCTGATATGGCGCGTAACCGATTGAGGATGTCTTCTGAAAAATTCACCGCTACAAGGACATTGATGGGCGTATCTGACATGATGATTACTCCTTTAAGTGTATATCATTTTGGGGATGATTATAACGCATCGCCGTGACACATTGGTCTTGTGTGGCATATAATAAGGCAATATTTTATTTTGATGATGGAGGTGTTTTTTTATGGGTATGCTAGATGGCAAGGTTGCATTGATTTTTGGCGTAGCGAATAAGAATTCAATCGCATGGGGAATCACCAAAAAATTACACGAACAAGGCGCGACTATTGGGCTTAGTTTTGCGGGAGAAGTGCTAAAAAAGCGTATTTTTCCTCTCGCAGAAGAAATTAGTTGCACCTTTGTAGAAGAATGTGATGTCACCAAAGATGAGGACATCGCCACCATTTTTGAAAAAGCCAAAGAACGCTTTGGCAAGGTAGATATTTTGGTTCACTCAATTGCATTCGCTAATAGCGATGATTTGGGCGGACGTTTTGTGGATATTTCCCGCGAGGGGTTCAAAATGGCGTTAGATATTAGCGCCTTTAGCCTAATCGCGCTCGCCAAACATGCCGCACCGTTGATGACTGATGGCGGGAGCATCATGAGCCTGACCTATTATGCCAGCGAAAAAGTCATGCCCAAATATCATGTGATGGCGGTGGCAAAATCGGCATTAGAGACCATCACCCGTTATTTGGCAAATGATTTGGGTCCCGATGGCATCCGTGTGAATGCAATTA
>CALDGT010000819.1 GCA_937942935.1 uncultured Chloroflexota bacterium
TCTTATCTATTTGGTCACTCATAGACCAAAATTCATCTGCCACAGTCGCCCGTGCATGGGCATCTGTCCTCACCCAAGCCTTTGGCAAGGGGGGGATATTCATTGCTGTCGGCATTTTATTGGTGGGTGTTCTGATTTGGTTGCCAAAATTGGGTGTATTCATCACTTATTCCCCACGCCGATTATTGGCGCTAGAAATCGCCTTTTTGGTATTGCTGGCGTTGTTTCATCTGACCGAATCCGATAATGAACTCCGCGCCCTAGCCCGCGCAGGGCAGGGGGGAGGATTTATTGGTTGGGGGATGAGTGCGCCCATTTATGCCCTATTTGGCGAAGCCTTTGCTGTCTTCTTTTATGGTGTGATATTTGCGGTGTGCATTGGGATGGTGGCGGGTGTCCGCAGAAAACACATCCGCGATGGTCTTAAGGCAATCGAAAATGTGTTGTATCAACAAGGTGAAAAATGGGCATCTATCCCCATCGAAAAAGCACAGAAGAAAAAGGCGGTTGCTACGCCAACATCCACACCCGCACCACTGCCCGATGTGGAAAAAATGGATGTGATTGATACCCATAAACAACGGGCGACTATCATTCGGATTCGTCCCGATTTTAGTGCTTTGCCACCGAGCCAACGCCCTTCTGCCGATGTGCCACCGCCCAAACCCAAACCCAAACCGTTCCTCACACCCACCGAGCAATTAGAAGCCGATTTGGTGCGTTTGGAGCGTATTTTAACCCAATCCGAAAAAGTGCCAGATGCACCCGGTCAGCTCAAGGGCGAATTGATGGCGTTTGGGACATTGCTCCCACGTAAGGGGAAAGAACCTCAACAAGTAGAGCGCCCAGATGGTCGCATCAAACGCTATTTTACCACCGAGAGCATGAAAGAGGCGAAGAAGCTGGTCAAGCGCGATAAATTGCTTCCGCCATTGGATTTGCTTCAAGATGTTGAATTTGAATTGCCGAGCGAAGAAGAAATTAATCGCAATGTGGTGTTAATCGAAAATACCTTGCTTGAATTTGACATCAATATAGATGTGGTGGATGTGAAGGCGGGACCTACAGTGACCCAATATGCTGTTCAACCCTTCCGTGAATTCAAAGATGATGAAGGGGATTTGGTTAAAGAACGCACCCGCCTGAGCAAAATTGCATCGTTGGTGAATGACTTGGCATTGGCGTTATCTGCAAAACGCTTACGCCTTGAATTGCCTGTCCCCGGTCATAATTATATGGGGATTGAAGTGCCAAATCGGGTACCGGGTACAGTGGCACTCCGTTCTGTGTATGAGAGCAAAGCCTTTTTTGATGCGATGGCAAAAGCAAAATCGCCCTTAATTGTCCCATTAGGGCGCGATGTGGCAGGCGACCCCGTGATTGTGGACTTGGCGAGTATGCCTCACTTGCTGGTTGCAGGAACGACAGGCAGTGGTAAATCGGTTGCGATTGCGGCGATGGCAACCGCTTTGCTCATCAATTCATCTCCAGAAGATGTGAAAATCGTCATGTTAGACCCTAAAATGGTGGAATTATCGCGCTTTAACGGCGTTCCGCATTTGCTCGGTCCTGTTGAAACGGATATGGATAGAATTATTGGCGTGTTGCGTTGGTGTACCCGCGAAATGGACAGGCGCTATAAATTGCTTGAAGAAGCCCAAGCGCGGAACATCGAAATTTATAATTCGCGCTTGGGTCCGCGTAAAAAGTCGGAGCATTTGCCTTATATTGTGGTGCTGGTGGATGAAATCGGTGATTTGATGATGAGCAAGCCAGATGAGACCGAAAAAACGGTCACACGGTTGGCACAAATGGCGCGTGCGGTGGGGATGCACCTTGTTATTGCCACTCAACGCCCATCTGTGGATGTCATCACAGGGTTGATTAAAGCCAATTTTCCCTCTCGGATTGCCTTTGCAGTCGCTTCGGGGGTAGATTCGCGGGTTATCCTCGATTCGGTTGGTGGTGAAACATTGCTCGGACGGGGTGATATGCTTTATCTGGCGGCAGATGCAGGCGCTCCCAGACGGTTGCAAGGCTGTTATGTGAGCGATGCCGAAGTGCGGGCAGTGGTGCAATATTGGAAAGATTATATTGAATCATCGCCTAAGGATGCGAAATCTGATGTGCCTGTTGTTACGACCAGCGCCCCATGGGAACGCGCCCTCACCAGACTCGAATTTTTATCTGAAAAAGACCCCATGCTTGAAGAAGCGATTGAATTGGTCGTGAATGAGCAAGAAGCCTCTGCTTCTATGATTCAACGGAAATTAAACTTGGGGTATCCACGCGCCGCCCGCTTGGTAGATTTGTTAGAAGAAATTGGCGTGATTGGTGAATCTATGGATGGCGGACGCACGCGCAAGGTGCTGATAGAAAAGGGACAAG
>CALDGT010000820.1 GCA_937942935.1 uncultured Chloroflexota bacterium
CTCTGCGGAGTAATCGAGCGCAAATAGCATGAAATGTGCCAATTTGTAACCCACCAACTCGCCCACCCAGTAATTTATTGAGTCGTTCTTTCATTTCGCCTGCGGCTTTGTTGGTGAATGTCACCGCCATGATATTTTCTGGCGAAATATGTTGTTGATAAATCAGATGGGCGATGCGATGTGTTAATACACGGGTTTTTCCGCTACCCGGTCCCGCTAATACCAATACTGCGCCATCGCCTGCTGTGACGGCTTGTGCCTGTTTATCATTCAATCCCGTGAGTAAATCTAACATGCTGACCCATTCCTTTTCTATTCTGTTGAATTGTAACCTAATCCGCATGATTTTTCATAATTGATATTCAAATAAGTTAAATTTTGAGTACAATCAATCATAAGTAACGGGATTGAAGCTAACTTTGAAAGACCATGACACAATCAAATAAATATCAAATGATGGTGATTTCCACCACGCCAAACCTTGCCAATCAATTACAATCCGATTTATCTGAATACGATTTTACACAATATCAAACGGTTTCGAGCGCGATTGAGGCATGTCATATTCGCCAGCCAGAGATTTTATTGTTTGATGCCCAACTGGGTGGTGAGGCATTATTAACAGGATTAAAGACATTGCCATCTGGCGATAAAATTCCGGTTGTGTTGTTGGTAGATGATGATACAGATGCGACGATTGAGCGTATTACATCACTCGGATTTTTTGATTATTTGCTCAAGCCTGTGCGCTCATCTTTAGTGGGGTATCGAATTCGGCATATCCTTGTCTTGAGCCAAATTTATCAGATGCAACAAGCCTTGCGCCAAAGTGAAGAACGGCATCGCATGATTTCTAATACCATCAGCGACTATGCCTATTCATATATTGTTTTAGAAGATGGGTCACTCAAAAAGGAATGGAGTACCCAAGCCTTTCATGACATCACCGAATATACCTTCCAAGAAGTAGATAATGGGGGTTGGGAACGCCTCATTCATCCAGAAGATATTCCTGTGGCGATGAAGCGATATGAGCGCCTCATGCGTGGTGAGCGTGATGTGACCGAATTTCGGATACTCACGAAATCGGGTAAAGTACGTTGGTTATTAGACCATGGGTATCCTGTGGTGAATGAGCGAGGCAAGGTGACACATATTTATGGTGCGGCTCAAGATATTACCCAACGCAAAGAAGATGAATGGATGCTCCGCCAACAAGCAGAAGAATTGCGGATACGGAATGAAGAACTCGATGCGTTTGCTTATACTGTCGCACATGACCTCAAAAATCCAATTGCCAGCATGATGGGGTTTGCCAGCCTCATGCAAAATTATTATCACAAGATGGATGAAGAAAAAATTCTGGAATATTTGGGGTTAATTACCGAGAGTGGGTATAAACTCAAAGAAATCATCAATGCCTTGTTATTGCTCGCAGGTGTGAGCAAAGAAAAAGAACCCGATATTACCCCACTCGACATGAAAATTATTGTGGATGATAGCAAACGGCGCTTATCTCAATTGGCAGAAGAAACCCAAGCCGAGATTGTTTATCCAGATGATTTTCCGATTGCGGTTGGATATGCACCTTGGGTCGAAGAAATTTGGGCGAATTATTTGAGCAATGCGTTCAAGTATGGTGGCAGACCCGCAAAAGTGACTGTTGGTTCTGATATGCCACAAAATGGCACAATTCGGTTTTGGGTGCGCGATAATGGACGCGGATTGACCGCAGAAGAACAAAGCCGTGTCTTTACGCCCTTTACACGCTTAAATCAGGTCAAGATAGAAGGGCATGGGTTGGGACTTTCGATTGTCCAACGGATTGTGCATCGGCTTGGTGGTGAAGTTGGCTTACGGAGTGTGGTGGGCGAGGGGAGCGAATTTAGCTTCACCCTGCCCGAATGGGATGGCACGTTGTAATTAGGGCAATCCCCACACATAAACAGACCCGCTTGCATCAAAAAATGTGATGCTAAAACTATCTGGCGACCAATCCACAAAGACGACTCGTGTGCTGGCAGGGTCGATATTGGCACGCACCACCGTCTCATCTGTAATTTGTGTCATATCCCACAGAGACGTCTCGCCATCTAATTTGGATGTGAGCAACAATTCGCTATCTGGTGAAAATTGGGCAGAAATACGCCCCGCACCCATATCTGGCAAAAAGGCTAAAAAGTGATTATCGCCATCTCCTGCCCAAACCATCATATCGGGGATTTCTCCGCCATTAATCAAAAATTTGCCATTGGGCGAAAATTGTAACAGGCTATCTGAACCGCCTGTACCGGTTGGCAGGCTGTGGATAAATTGACCCGATTGCATGTTCCACATCGTAATGACTTCGCTGGTGGCAATCGCAAGGGTATCGCCTGATGGATGAAATGCCATGCGAATGGTCGGCACATCGGCATTGGTCACATTAAAAACCAATTCTCGCTTTTCCCAATCCCATACATAATTTTTTCCATCTGCACCACTACTGGCTAACCGTGTGCCATCTGGCGAAAAAATGAGGTTGGTTATACCCCCTGTATGTGCTGTAAGGGCAGAAAGCATTAACCCTTCCACCGTATCCCACACCAAAATAGACCCGTCACTACCGCCCAATGCTAACCAACCGTTGAATGAATCATAGGTTGCCACACCATTAAAACGCTCATGTCCCATCAGCTCTGTTTCTAATACACCTGTATCGGCGGAATAAATTGCAATTCTGCCATCCATCAAAATGGTATATAACCGAGTTTTATCTACTGAATAGAATAAATATTGGGCGCGTTGATGGGTGTTGTTGATGATAAATTCGCCTGTTATCAAATCCCACCCAACAATATGAGTGTTATTGAGTCCGACTAACCGTGTGCCATCTGGCGAAAAAGCGTGTGCAAAGATGGTACTCGGTGTCCCTGCAAAGTCGAGCCGTCCGAGCAATTGCATCTCGAATACATTTCCGCGATTCATAGGACGAAGCGGAGATTGCCAAGTGGGTGGCGGAGGTTGGGCGGTGCTGAATGTATCGCCCGGTCCTGCAATCGTTGGGGCAGGCGTATTTTCTGGGGTTGGGTTGGCATTACCACAAGCGGATAAAGTGATGAGTAATCCGTAAATAGCGATGAGCCGAATGAAATGAAGAATCAATCTAATCCCCCTTCAACGATGTCGAATGTCCCCACGAGGAGCGCATAATTTTCGATTTGTCCCAATCCACATTCGCCTTCAAAGGCTTCTATATCTCCATTTTGATTGAGGTCTAATCCATTGACCAATTCATCAGCTATTCGTGCTGAATCTGCGGCTTCTGATTGCACCCCTTCAATATTATCTGATGCGAGTAGGGTTTGTTCTAATTCGATGATTTGGTCGGCGCGTTGGCGGGTATTTTGTAAGCATACCCGAATAAATTCGGCATTCAGGGCTAATGATGCTGTGGCGTGTTCATCGGCTAAAACGGTATTGATGAGGGCTTCGATTTTATCCGCGAAGGTATAAACACCAATGCCTCTACCCGGATTTTCGCCACGTCCGCTATTGTCATAATCAATCTCTTCGCCTTTTAAGATGTTGATGGTGTGTTCTGCATGAAGGTGCATGGTTGGGGCGGTACTTGCACCTGCGGCTAATCCCGCATGTTGTGAGGCGATGGTGCCTTCTAATGTGATTCCCGCCAACAAACTACCCCCGCGTACCCCATTTGGCGAAGCAATAAGCAATTCTGTCACCAATTGCAATAGACTAGGGGGTAATTGAGCGTGGTAGCGCACATCATCGCTTGGGGCGGTGGTAGCAGATGTTGTTTCACGAGTGATGAGGAAAACATTATAATTTGCAGGCAACAATGTTCCTGCTTCGTCTACATAACGGATTGTGCCACTGCCTAACGCATCTAATGTAATTTCTCCCAGATTCAGCGGCGATGTTTGTATGGTGGTGTTGATGAGCCATGCCATATAAATACCCTGCCCACCGAATTGCAAATTATCAAGGCGGATATTGGCGGTATCTCCAAGCGCATTGGTCGTGGTGTAACTCACGCGACCAAATGTTGGCACTGATGGTCTGACAACGGCTGTATTGGATGGCGCGGTGTTTGTGGGGATAATCGTCACCGAATTATTATTATTGGTCAAAAAGACCACTAATATGACCAGTGCAATGGCAATAATGGCAAACCCACCCAACAACACAAATGGACTCGTGCCTTGTTGAACAATGACGGTTTGTGTGGTGGGGGTGCTACTCTCTTCGACTTTCAATTTTGTAGATATAGGCAACCGAGTTAATTTTGCGGTGTTTGCATCATCTGATAATGGTTTGAGTGTTCGGTTTACAATTGGCACTTTGCTGGTTGCGCGAACTGCTTCTGTGAACGCATCTGCAAATTCTTGCGCCGTAGAATAACGGACATCTGGGTCTTTTGCGAGTACACGCGACATGACACTGCTCAGTTGTGCGGGCGCATCTTCGACATAATCGTCTAAGTTGGGAATAGGGTCTTGTACGACACGGAGCATGAGTTGTAACACCGAAGGCGCATTGAAGGGTAATTTGCCTGTGAGTGCCTGAAAGACCACCACCCCAAGCGCATAAATATCGGATGCGCCTGTCACCTCTAAGCCTTGCGCTTGTTCTGGTGACATATAAGCAGGTGTGCCAACAACATTTGTCCCTGTTAGCCCAATATTGCCTTCAGTCAATTTGGCGATGCCAAAATCAGTGAGCAACGCATGACCTTCGCCATCTAATAAAATATTGGCTGGTTTAATATCACGATGAACCACACCTTGACGATGAGCATAATCTAATGCACCGCCAATTTCACGCACAACACGCTCAATTTCGTCTAGCGTGACTTCTCCTTTGGTGATGCGACTTTCAAATGTACCGCCCGATAGGTATGCCATCACCAAATAAACAAGGTCATCTTCTGTCCCATAATCATAGAGGGGCAAAATATGCGGATGTTGTAAACGTGCAATCGTTTTTGCTTCTAATTCAAAGCGTTCTTTGAATTCTATATCTGTTCCTGTTGGAGATGATAAAATTTTGATGGCTACTAAACGGTCTACTTTTTGTTGATAGCCTAAGTAAACAGTTGCCATTCCTCCCTTGCCAATCAACTCGCGTATTTCGTAATCACCATTTTTTAGTTTCTTACCGATTAATTGCCCTGCCACAATCGCCTCTATCTCATTATTATTGTGTTGTGTTTACTAAAAGATTACTCATTTTTTGGTAGATATGCAAACGCGGTTTTGTGTTATACCTGTTAATTTTCTCTTAAATATTGATTTGAAAATTTTTCAATACAATAGAGAAGATGCTTTTAATCTAAAAAGGAGCAAGTATGCGTTTTGTGAAGATAGCTTTGTTAGCTCTGTTTTGCTTGGCGATTGTGCCAGTCTCTGCTCAGACCGATGCGTTTGAACCCACAGATTGCCCTATAGAAGCAATGAAACTTCCTGCGGGTATTTTAGATGGCGCACAAATTCGGTGTGGTTTGGTAACGGTGCCCTTATATCACAATAATCCTGATGCAGGCACAATTCAGGTGGCGGTTGCCATTATCCCAAGTAATAATTTTAACCCAGCCCCAGACCCACTCATCATGGCACAAGGGGGCCCCGGTGGTTCTGGTTTTACCATATTCCCACAACTTATTTTTGGGACACAGTATTTCACCATTGACCGCGATATAATCATTTTGGAACAACGAGGCACAAAATATGCCCAACCCGATTTGATGTGTGAAGAAACTTTTGAACTCACCCGCGAGACTTTGGATGATGATTTAGCACCAGAAGAAGCCTATGCCATGAGTGAGGCGGCATTACTTGCCTGTGCAGAACGGCTCAAAGGTGAAGGCATAGATTTAGGGGCGTTTAACAGTCTCGAAAATGCCGCCGATATTCCAGCCGTTGCCGCGGCACTCGGATATAGCGAATTCAATTTTTATGGGATTTCGTATGGTACGATGCTTGGTCAACATTTGCTTAACCTAAATCCAGAAGGGTTACGCAGTGTGATTTTGGATGCCAATGTCCCCCTCAGTCAAAATTTCTTGCCTATCACTGGCGCGAGTGCAACCCGTGTGTTCAAATTCTTATTTGAATCGTGTGCCAATGATGAAGCCTGTAATGCCAATTACCCCGATTTGGAAAGTAAATATTTTGAAGTATTCACCCGCCTAACAGAAAACCCTGTGATGGTGAATATCACAGACCCCAATGATGAAACCATTTATCCTGCTTTGTTGAATGGCGAAGCGATGGTTAGCCTAACCTTTAACGCGATGTATGCTTCATCGTTGGTTCAAGTGATGCCTCGTTATATCACACAAATGTACGATGGCAATTACTCATGGATTGAAAAATGGGGTGGGGAATTTGTTTTGACCACCGATATGGCGAGTGGCTTCTATAACACAGTGATGTGTGCCGAAGATGCCGATGTCACCGAAGCCGAAATCCCTGTGGCAGATATGTATCCTCAATTTGTGGATGTTTTTAGCCGTGATGTCCTCAAATTCCCAGAATTATGCGAAAAATTGGGTGTTCCTGCGTTAGATAGCGCGATTGCAGATATGGTATCTACCAGCGATGTCCCTGTATTTATTGCTTCTGGCGACTTTGACCCCATCACCCCACCCGCAGGTGGCGCATTAATTGCCGAATCACTGCCCAATGCGTATCATTTTGTCTATCCCAATGGCGCACATGGTGCGATTTTGGCGGGTGCTTGTGCGGCTGATATGATGACAGCCTTCTTAAATGACCCCACCCAAGCCCCAGATGATAGCTGTATTGCAGATATGGCGATGAATTTCCTCATTTATCAAGATGACGCTTCTGGCTTATTCGCCATTCCTGTCCCCGCAGGTTGGGAAAATACCAGCACAGATGCTTATACCCATTTTGTAGACCCCAATACACAATCGGATATTTATGCCGTTGCGGTATCGGGTGAGGAAGTGAATAAAGCGATTGCCGATGCGTTATTGGTGATTGACCCCGCTTTTACCACCGCACCATTACAATCTCAAGAAGTGGATATTGTGGGCGATACATGGACAAATTCAGTTTATCTGATTGGTGGTGATATTCGCTTGGCATTCTCGAAATCTGCCAGCACCAATGGGGTGTATGTGGTCGTGGTGATTGATGCCTCTCAAGCGGCATTAACCGAAATCGCCCCAGCCTTAGACCCTGTGATTTTGGGAATTGAATTCACCAATCCCTAGTTTCTGATTTAGTTTTATCGGGCGGATATATGGTTTGAGTACCTAATCCGCCCTCACCTTAAAATAACCCCGATGTAAAAAAACATAAACCCCACCGATGATAATCATCAGCACATCTAACCATTGGTCAACCCGAATATCCGCAAGCATCGGCACGCTATCACCACGTAAATAACCCAACAATAACATCCCAATTGACCATAACATCAAACTCATCCCAAAACGTTTGCCTTTTAGCCATCCTCGCCGAGAACACAAGATGAGAAATAGCAAGAGCATTGCTCCCCAAAGCATCCCTAATGGGTGTGTGGCAAAACGGGGCGCTGTCATACCATTAATAGCGGGCGCTTCCCAAACGAACACAGGCGGATAATCGGTGAGGTTATTGATTTCTGTCCCATAACCACAATAAAATGTGCTACATGCCCACCAGCCCATGAAACCGAGCAATGGAATCGCCCACGCCCATGATTCAATGATAAGGTGGGTGTTCAATTTACGATGCACGAGGATTTTCATGAGCCAAAATCCTAAAAATGTGCCAATAAGGGCGCTATGCCAATTGAGTCCACCTGCATTGATACGAATGATTTCGTCTGGATGTTCAGAAAAATACACCCAGTGAATAAAGACATGCCCAAGTCGCCCCAAAATAATTCCGCCTAATAATCCTGCTAGGCAAGCATCTATTACTGCGCCAATTCCAGAGGTGTAATTGAGCCGATAGGTGAGGGCAGAGATGCCAAAACTAATCATAATGCCAAGTGCAAGCAAAAATGTATAAGTATTAAAGGTGAGAAAAAGGAAGGGGATGGTTTGTGGGAGCATGAATTTGTCCTAAAATCAAACCAGCGACATCTCGTCGCTGGTTTGGTGCGTTTGCACATTTGGGGGGATTAACCGCTTCGGTCATCCCAGTGGGAGAAGCTCAGGAGTCAATCCCTCCTAAATAATCGCACAACATATTATCGATCACCTCCCTTTCAACTAACCCAACGATAGTTCAACTTTAGCATATCTTTCTTGATTATGCAAGTGACCAATTATGAGTTCATGATTAGTCTTTAGAAGTCACAAGAGTGTTAGAAGGGGTCAATGATTTAATAGCATATAGACTAATAACAGTCATCACCAACCCACCCATCAAAAATAAAGCAGTCCCGCCCAAAATTTGAAAAATTGCCCCACCAACCAATGGGGTAATCGCATTAGCGGCGCTGGTTAAGGATGAACTGACCCCTAATGCGCTTCCTGCTTCTTGTTTGCTGACATTTTGCGTGATGAGGCTGTTGATGCTCGGAGACAGCACACTCGCGCCTAATGTGATTGGGAACATAACCGCCACAATCCATATCACGCCAGCCCAGCCATTGTTGCCATCTTCTGGTAACAAATTGATTTGCTCAGATTTATTGGTGATGGTATCGCTACCTTGCAATTCTGCGATAAGCCCTTCACGGGAATAATTCGGGACAGTTTGGGCAGGTGTAACCGAAAGAAAAATGAGACCGATGGCGAGCAAGCCTAATCCGCTATAAATCAATTTGCGCTCACCGAAACGGCGTGTCCATTGCCCGATATATTTTCCTTGAACCATGACCAATAACATGCCAATGAGCAAAAAGAGCAACGCATTCCAACTGCCATCCATGCCTAACCGATTGAGGGTGAACAGTGATAAAAGGCTTTCTACACCGCCAAAGATAAGCTGTTGCAAAAACATAAGGCTCAGAAGCACACCGACCAACGGATTTTGGACAACTTTTTTGAGTTTGCTCAACATGAATAAACCGCTATTAGTGGTATGTTCGCCCCGTTTTTCGGCGGGTAAGGTCTCTTTGAACCAGAATACGCTGAGGATGATTGAAAATGCAGAAAATCCTGCCGCGACAAATGCAGGCACTTGGTAATTTCCGCCACCCAATTGCAATGCGATGATGGCGATGACTGGTCCGATGGTGAACCCTAAACCAAATGCCGCCCCGATTAACCCAAGCCCTTGTGAGCGTGTTTTTTCGGTGGTGCTATCGGTGATAGCGGCTTGCGCGGCGACAATATTTGCCCCAGACAACCCGTCTATCATGCGCGAGAGGAATAATAAAAGCAAAGAGTTAGAAAACCCTAGCAAGATAAAGCCCAGAAATGTGCCAATTTGACTGACAACTAAAACTGGTTTGCGCCCAAATCGGTCCGATAACCCACCGAGTAATGGACCACCAATCAATTGCATAAGCGGGTAGGTCGCCGCCAATGCTCCAACAACAAACGGGGCGGCTTCAAACCGTACTGCATATAATGGCAGTAATGGGATGATGATGGTTAAGCCGAGCAAATCTACCAAGACGATGACAAAAATAGGTAAAATACGCTTAAAATCGAGTTTTTCTGGTGTTTCTTCGTTGGTCATAATTTTTCCTTATTGTGAGTGAGATTGATTGCTAATATGTGCGATAACATCATCGAGCCATGCGATTTCTGCTTGCAGGTGTCGTTTTTGGTGTTCGATAATGAGCCACATGCCACCCTTACCATGTGCTTCTACATGAGGATGATTAACAGCATCTAGTGCTTTTTGAAGCGCAACTTTACGATACCCTAATAATTCAACTGCCTCTTCTGGGGGTAGTGCCTCTATAAACGCGATACCAACATCTCCATTAAAGTAAGACGGCGAATAGGTTGCCAAGTTTTGGCGTAAATAATCTAAAAATTTTGCTTCACCGACTGGCGTCAATTGATAGACCGTGCGCGGTGGGCGATTGGTTGGTGCATTGGTCTCTGGGATTTCTGTAATCCAGCCTTGCTCTGCCATTTTTTGGAGCAGGTGATAGGCAGTGGGCTTTTTGATGTCGGTGCAAAATGCCAAATCACGGTTAATAAATTCATGTAACTCATAACCGTGCATTTGTTTATGGCGCAAAACACCCAATAACAATAACTCACGATACATAGCAGACTCTTTATTCTAAATTGAATAGTCAGGATTGACTAATTCAAACGGATTATAAAGCCACACGCTAATATAAGGCAAGCCCAAAAGATAAAGTCATATATTCGTATCTTTATATAGACCGATATGTGTCATCTTTTTTCGATTATCTATGTCACTACAGAATTATGCGATGCTCATGAATAATAAGACATAGAATCGGATATGTATTATAATTGGACTTGGTTTATTTTTTGGATAGCTATAAACAGGATGTTGCATGGAGCGTAAACCCACACAATCACAAGAAAATATTATTTTTCCGATGCTGTTGTTTTTTGGCATTTTTGCAGTCATGCTAATTGCCTTTGCCCCTCGTTCTACGAAGATTGAGCCAAAGCCAACCGAAGTTGCCTCACAACCGACTGACGAACAAGTCGTTGCACAACCAACCCCACGAGACCATTTAGAATTGATGGCAAGTGGTTTAGAGACGGTGCTTGCCAGCGATGTTAAGGCTGGTAGCCGTTTATATGGTAGTGTGTGTAGTGCTTGTCATGGGATGAATTTGCAAGGTATTTCTGGTTTGGGCAAAACCCTCATCAATAGTGACTTTGTGAATCGTCTGAATGATGATGAGCTAGTGGCATTTTTAATTGTCGGTCGCCCTACCAGTGACCCGCTCAATACAACCGGTGTTGCGATGCCCGCCAAAGGTGGCAACCCTGCACTCACCGATGCCGATTTACATGATATTGTAGATTATATTCGCAGTTTGAATGGTGCTACTGTCGAAAATGATTTGGCAGATGAAACCCCATTTGTCTATGTTGAGCGCGAATTTGTGCCGATTGACTTAGGTGCAATTTCTGTGCCATCGAATAACACATCTGCCACAGAAACACCAGAATCTACCGAATCTGCTGTCGAACAAACCGCCACACCAGAGGCAGTGGTTGAAGAAACTGCCACACCAGAGCCGACAACTGTTGTCGAAGCACCTGTTGTTGCCGATACCCAAGCA
>CALDGT010000821.1 GCA_937942935.1 uncultured Chloroflexota bacterium
ACTTTTTCGATTTTACGGAGCGAATCTTTATAATGTCCCAAGCCTGTGTAATGGGTGATACTTTCTGGCGCTTGGTGTGGTGTTGTGCGTGAGAGAATATGGTCAGCACTGAGTAGCACTTCATCCAACAAAATTGCTACCTGCCCCGGACAATGACCGGGGACATGAATAAATTGCATCCCCTCAAAAAAGACATCTTCATCGAGGCTAAAATCTACCTTGATGGAGCGAATATTTTTCTTGGCAAAACCATACATTTCCATCATAGAGGCACGTTCTGCCTCATCCATGCCTGCCCGTTCCAAATACACACGCAAGTCTTTGGTCGCCATGATGACCCGTTCTTCATACGCCGTCAACACACGCCTATCGAGTTCATGAATCCCCACCCGCGCCCCTGTTTGCTCCATCATGAAAGCTGTACCGCCAAAATGGTCTATATGCCCATGTGTGATGAGGATGGTTTTAATATCTTTAACGCCAATTTTTTCACCAAATTGGTCTGCAACCGCTTGAATACCCTCTAATAAGTTATGATTAGAATCGCCCACCCCAGACCCACAATCTACCAAGGTTGGCAAACCCGCATTGAGAATGAGATAGCTATAGCCAATAAATCCGGGGAAAACCATCATTGGCAACCGATAAATCCGCACGCCTGCGCGGGTGGTAAATTTTTCGACAGGGGGTAAGCTCATAAAAAATATCCTTTGTGTGTGTCATATCCCAAAATCATTATTTAATTTATCATAAGCCTTTCGCTGATAGGGCGCAACGGCGCATCATAAACAGGAAATCCAATCCCCAAAGCCGTACCGACAGTGATAACCACTGTATCTGGCTCCCCCACATACACCCGCGCCGATGATGTGCCATCGTGAATGAGTTGAATTGAAATGGGCATTTGTACTTGCTCACTAATTTTTTCAGATAAAAATGCGCCCATATTCGATGTCAGTTGCGCCACAGACCCATAATGCGGGTCGCCAGATGGATGATTATTTTGCAAATAGGTGGCGATACTCATCGGGATGATAGTGGTGGTGTGATTGGTGGCGTATGAGCGCCATGTGTCGGCAATAATATGAACAATGTTATCTGCAATATATTGTGGGATAGATTGTGGCAAAAATAATGGCGGAGAAATAGACGGTAAAATCGTCATGGTAGTTAATGTACCCTCCACATAGGTCGCAATTGCGCGTTTAATCGCTGTTTGTCCAAAATCGAATATCAATGCTTGTGTGGTATTTTCTGGGACATGCCGCGATGCGCCAAGCAAGGGCAAGATAGGTGCATGGGGTGCAATTTTTAACAGACACGCTTCGCCTAACCGTTTTTGGGCATACGCAATCATATACACCCCCAAATGACCCCGCATGAGTCCACCACCAAAAATAAATTGCTTCATCTTCGCAAATGTAGACCAGTAACTATCATCCCATTCAGGGCGGGCTTCGCGGTTGGCAGGATGCGGAAATTTGAGGGTATGGATTAACCAAAATAGGCGTTGTGCAAAGGTGTTAGCAATATTGAGGGCTGTTTTATCTTGTTGGGCGATTAATTCATCAAAGATAGGGATGGGGTCTGAATGAGCCATAAGTGCAGGCAGAGCTTCTGTAATTTCGTGCAAGAGGGTTTTACGAGAAATCAATTCATAAACCATTTTACCTTTTAGCGATTCGGGTAAATCGGGCGCATTCATCAATTTAATCCGATTAATGCTGATAGCAGGGGTGATTGCAAAAGGGTCTAAAGGCATCTTTTTTGCTCCTGTGTATAAAAACAAAAGAGAGGACACAATAATGATTGTATCCTCTCCAAAATTATGGGCGCTAAGGGACTTGAACCCCTGACCTCACGGATGTGAACCGTGCGCTCTAACCAGCTGAGCTAAGCGCCCGTTGTATTTATCTTAGGTAGCCAATATTATAGCATGGATAAAAAACATAAATCAAGATAGGATTTAAGGTGGTGCAGGGCATGAAAAGGATGAGAATTTGAATTATAAATACCCATTAGCACTGTTATGGATTGCCTGTTCAGTATTGCTGACCAGTTGTTTTCGGGATGTCAGTGAAGAATTACCAAACACCGATAATACCGAGTGGCGTATGATTACGGTTGGATTAGAAGACCGCACGATGAGTATAGGCGATGATGCGCTATCTCAATTATATGTGGTGCGAATAGACCCTGTTTATTATCGTTTTGAGGCGCACTATACACCCCAAACGCCTTATTACATCGAAGAATGGCAAACGGTTTTGCCAGATGCAACCCTCATCATCAACACTAATTTTTTCCAGCCCAACCATACCATTATGGGGTTACTCATCAGCGATGGGGTGATATTCGGCAGTAGCTACACCGACAGAGGCGGGACATTCGCCATCAAAAACAATTTTCCGTTCATCAGCCACAACATCTATCAGCCATTCGATGCCACAGGCGCACAACACGCTATACAAGGCTACCCGATGTTGGTGTATAACGGAGAACAAGCATTTGAACGGGTTGGCGGGGCTTCTCGGCGAACAGTTATTGGGCAAGATTCACAAGGACGGGTTTATATCATCGTCACACCAATTTTTGGACCCAGCCTCCATGAGTTAAGCGCATTTTTAGCCAGTAGTGACTTAGGATTGCTGAATGCGTTCAATTTAGATGGCGGTGGCTCGACCATGCTTTACCTAAAAGATACGATTACGGTGCGCTCATTTGACCGCGTGCCTGCGGTTTTAGCTGTTTATCCAACTGAGGGATGATTGATGATAAAAAATGGCAAATTATTCGGCAAAATTCGGGTATCTTATATCTTCATTGGCGCGTTGGCAATTTTGCTCCTCTATTTGGCGCTCCGCAATCTCGATTGGGAAACAACATTTGCCATTTTCCGCACTGCCGATTTGCGCGTCTTGGCAGGGGCATGGGTGGTAATTGTGATGTCTTACTTTTTGCGTGGATTACGCTGGCAAGTGTTATTGAGCGCAGAAAAAAAGATTCACCCTCTCACTGTATTTTGGGGGACATGTGTGGGCTATTTGGGCAATAGCTTTTTGCCTGCCCGCGCAGGAGAAGTCATTCGGTCTGGGTTAATGGCACGCAAGACAGGCATCCCACTATTTTACGTCTTGGCAACAGCCCTCACAGAACGCATTTTTGATGCAGTGCTGTTGGTCTGTGCAATATTACTCGGATTGACCACCTTCCCCAATATCCCGGATTGGTTGCGGAGTGCCATGACGTCTATGCTCATTTTGGGGGTTATCGGCGGGTTTTCGCTTACACTCCTACCCTACTTATCGGGATGGATAACCAAACAGATGAATCGCTCACCAATTCCGCAAAAATTTAAAGCCAAATTGATTGAATTTGTGAGACAATTTTTGTTGGGGATGAAAGCATTTCAAAATCCCACGCGGGCAGGATTATTCATCGTCATATCATTATTCACATGGTCATTGGATGTGATTGCCACACTCATCGTCACGGCGGGTTATGGCATCCCATTCACCCCATTGCAAGGGTTATTGATACTCGCCGCATTAGGACTCGCCAGCGCCGCCCCATCCACACCGGGTTATGTTGGGATTTATCAATCGGTGAGCGTGGCAATTTTTGCTCTGTTCGGCTTGAGCGATGAAGGGGCGATTGCTTATATCCTCACCACGCAGGGGTTAACCTATGTGGTGGTGATTTTATGGGGATTCATCGGCTTATGGCGCTTGAATAAAATGGGGGATGTAGAAAAATCCGAACAACATCAATCAGTAGCGAACATATATAAATAAATCCGCTAGTCTGCGATTACACCGCTAAACGAGAGAGGATGTATAAGGGACGACATGCGCTTTGCTAGTCGTCCCAAATAAGCCACCTTAATGATTTAAAGTGCCAGTTCTGCGATGATACTCTTATCATCGGCGGTGCTGGTTTTGAATCCTAATTCGCCCAACAAATGTAACATCGTGGTATTTTCGGGCAAAATCACGCCAAAAATAGCGGGATAGCCTTCTGCCTTGCCATAATCAATCGCACGCATCAACAATTGTTTACCAAGCCCTTGACCTTGAAATTTGTCGCTGACCAACAAACCAAATTCCAAATCACGATTTTCATCGGGTGTGAGGCGCATGGTTGCCACAATTTCATTCTCATGCGTCTTGGGATTTTTGCGCGTGGCAACCAAAATCATCTCACGGGCATAATCAATAAAACAAATGCGCGACAAGCGTTCATGCGAAATCCGTTGTTGCAATTGGAATGGAGTAAAGAAACGCATGTACACTGTCCGTTCAGACAGTGATTCGTGGAATTTAATCATCAACGATTCGTCTTCTGGGCGGATGGGGCGAATAGTGACAGGTGTACCATCATTGGCTTCGCAATCATACATATATTGCTTGGGATAGGGGCGAATCGCCAATTTTGGTAATTGTTCCTTGGTGATTTCGGGCGGATGTAACACCACCCGCGCATCTAACGCGATGATACGCTCTGGTGAGGCAATGAGGGGATTAATATCAATTTCTGCGATGAGGCGTTGTTCTGCCACAATTTGCGAGAAGCGCACAAGCAATTTTTGGAGTTCAACAACATCCACCGATTTACGCCCACGAACACCCTTGAGGGCTTCATAAATCTTGGTGCGTTCCATCAAACGACGTGCGAGTGTGGTGGTGAGGGGTGGCAATGCCAATGACCCATCTTTATACACTTCCACCAACGACCCACCTGTCCCAAACAAGATAACGGGTCCAAATTGCGGGTCTACACTACTCCCAACAATGAGTTCATA
>CALDGT010000822.1 GCA_937942935.1 uncultured Chloroflexota bacterium
TCGTTGCCGCTGGTCTGGTCGACGAACTGATCTGGTACGTCGCGCCGAAGCTGCTTGGCTCAGGCGCGCGCGGGGCGCTGGCCCTTCCGGAGCCAGCCAGCCTGGATGAGGTCGGCCGGTGGCAATGGCACAGCGTCGGCTGTTTCGCACACCAAGCTAACATACCATTTTCCTGCTTTGCGGATAATCCGACATGTCTTAATGTCGCCCAAATGCTTTCTGTGCCAACGCATCCGAATCCGACCAACACCTGACACTTTCAGACGGCGACCATCAATGCTAAAGCCATTATCATATTGCTTGAAGCCAATGCTGTCCCACCGTTTATAACTCTTGAAACGTGGATAACCCGGTGTTTCACCTGCTTTCACTCGACGAAAGAACGCCTTGAAAGCACGGTCTAAATCTTCAATGGCAACTTGTAACACATGACTATGGATAGTTTTGGCTTGTAGGAATGTCTTTTTGTACTGCTTCGCCAGCAGATACCCCTCACGTTTACCAATTCGCTTTTGTTCGTGTTCCCATGCGACTTTCCGTTCTTCCAGTGCCATGTTGTACACATTGCGCGACACATCCAACAGCAATTGCAGAGCCTGTTCTTGAGTTTGGGTTGGATAGAGTCGATACTGAAAAGTCCGAATTGCCACCATATCACATTTCACAGATGATAGACGTATATAGAAATATTGTATAAAATCAAGTTGCAGTGTGTCAAGCACTTGTCAGGCACAATCTAACACCTTATATCCCCATAGCTAAAGCTAGGGGCTTTACGGCGCTTTTTTGGTAAAATGATTCAACTTAGCAAAAATGATTTACTGTGGCAAGTGAGCATCAACCAACATTATCTGTAGTGGCAGACGAGAATAAGTCGTGTATACCTGCCATAACATGGAGTCTCTTATGACCTATATCCTCGGAATTGAATCCTCGTGCGATGAAACAGCGGCGGCGGTGGTGATAGATGGTAAAACAATCGCTTCTAGCGTAATCGCCTCACAAATAGATTTACATGCAAAATATGGGGGTGTTTTTCCAGAAGTGGCATCTCGCGCTCATATTGAAGCGATTAGCGCCGTTGTTGACCAAGCCATGTCAGAGGCGGGCGTACCGTATGCCTCACTCGATGGCATTGCGGTCACACAAGGACCCGGATTGGTTGGGTCTTTATTGGTAGGGATTAATTTTGCTAAAGGATTAGCCGTATCTTTGAATAAACCGCTTATGGGGGTGAATCACTTAGAAGGGCATGTTTATTCGCTGTGGCTCACACAACCTTTTCGTGAGGTCATATTTCCTGTTGTTGTCCTGATTGTCAGTGGCGGACACACCGAATTGCTCCTCATGCGTGGTCATGGTGATTATGAACGGCTTGGTGGCACATTGGATGATGCCGCTGGCGAAGCCTTCGATAAAGTTGGGCGGATGTTGAACTTGCCATTTCCCGGTGGACCACATATCGAAAAAGCGGGACAAAATGGCAATGCCTCTGCATTTCATTTCCCACGAGCCAAGCGTGATGATAGTTATGATTTTAGCTTCTCTGGACTCAAAACAGCCGTCATGCGTGAGGTGATGGTCAAACCATCGAGTGACAGCCGTAAAACAGGCGAAAAAGCCGATAAAAAGTCTCAACTCCGCGCCGATATATCGGTGAATGATGTCGCCGCCAGTTTTCAAGAAGCATTGGTCGAGACATTGGTGAGCAAAGTGGCGCGTGCGGCAAAATTTTATGGGGCAACCGAGATATTTTTATCGGGCGGGGTGAGTGCCAATCAGCGCCTACGTGCCATGATGAAAAAAGAGACTGATTTGCCAGTGCGTTACCCACCCCTCAGTTTATGTACCGATAATGCCGCCATGATTGCCGCCGCCGCACATTTTCGGTATGGTGAGGCGCTCAAACACGGACAGATTCAAACCGATTTTGGGATGGATGTGCGGACAATGTGGTCGTTGAGTGAGATGAAGTGACTGTATTGAACGCAAAGCTATCGGGCGGGCGCACCCATATTGGAGTAGGATTTTGTGTATTTTGTGTGGGGAAAATTATAAAAAGGGCGCAACACTGTGCGCCCTTCGCTAATTCTAATCACCCGCCATCAATTCGGGTTCTGTTGATGGTTTATTCTCTGGTTTTTTGGGGGTATACGGTGCCCCGACACCCATCGGCGGACGGGGTTTTACACCCTCTTTATTAGGGATATGACTCATGGCATATTCTGCTAATGCGCTAATTGTCAGGCTAGGATTAATCCCCGGATTGCCCGGAATGATAGACCCATCTATCACATACAACCCATCATAATTATTCACTTGCAATTTGTCATTCACCACACCTTTTTCGGCGGTATGCCCCATTGGACAGCCCCCCAACAAATGAGCAGTGGTGGGGATTCCAAGCAAGGCTTCTGGGATGGCATCTTGTGGCACACCATTGGTCTTATCAGCAAATTTTTGAAGGATATTATGCGATACTTCAAATGGGGGAGAGATACGCTCACCCGGATTGAGACGAGAGACCAAACCGCGCCGACCACCTGTGAACACATTGCGTCCCAAACGCACGCGCATAGTGCTATCTTCTGTTTGCATAAATAGCAAAATCGTGCTTCTGGTTGCCCATTTTGCATAGACTTTGGTATAGAAAAAATCACGGGGGTGGAGGATGACCGATTTTAATGCTTTGCCGATGCGTCCGAGTGTTGTGCCACCTGCGCCAATCATTGGCATGGCTAACATGCGAATGAATCCCGACCCTTTTGGATAGCGGACGGGTTCTAGGTGGGTGTTTTCATCTAGTTTGAATAAAGATGTAATCGCAATCCCTGTCGAAAAATCAATATCTTTGTTATACGATGTGCTACCCGGAATCGTCTCGCTATTTGTCCGTACCATTTCGCCCAAGCGTGGCGATAAATTAGGGAGTGATTTGGATATATCACGGCAATGGAATAACAATTTAAGCGTGCCTGCCACATGCGCCGATACAACCACATTGCGCGTCCGCACGATTTTGCGGGTCAGTTTCGGTATCCATGCAGTAGATTTTTGATACACCACTTCATAGCGTGCGCCATCTTTTTGACCTGTGGGCAGAGGGCGAATATCTACTACTTGCGCTTCTGCACGGATTTCTGCGCCCCATTTTTCGGCAAAATACAAATAATTTTTATTCAGGGTGTTTTTGGCGTTGTGCCGACACCCCACCATACACCCGCCACAGTGAATACATCCCGCGCGGTCTGGACCTTCACCCTCAAAGAATGGGTCGGGGACAGTTTGCCCTTCTTTGCCTTCTTCACCAAAAAATACGGCGACATTGGCGGGTTTGAATGTGGCTTCTTTGCCCAATTCGCGGGCAATTTCTTTCAGGATGTCATCTGCGGGCGACATACGCGGGTTTGCAGTCACGCCAAACATCCGCTTGGCAGTGTCATAATGCGGGCGGAGCATGGTTTTCCAATCGCCAAAATCACGCCATGCGGGGGCATCAAATAATTTTTCATCTGGCTCCATCAACACATTGGCATAAACCAAACTGCCACCGCCGACCCCACTGCCATGCAACGCCATGACATTATTCATGAGGGTAATTTCAAAAATACCAAAGCATCGAAACAGGGGATACCACAAAAATCGGGGTAAATTCCAATTGCTTTTGGGGAACTGGTCATCATGATACCGCTTGCCACGTTCCAACACCATCACCTTATACCCTTTTTCGGTGAGGCGCATGGCAGAAACACTGCCACCAAATCCAGAACCAACCACTACAAAATCTACAGTTTCGTCTGCCATAAGTAATCTAACCTTTATTTAATTATCTTTATGGCAATTTTACCCCCATTTTGCAAAATGCGCTATTAAATAGTGTTGCTATTGGCGCAAAATGGTGATTTCTAATCTCACCCCTGCATGTCTGCCCATGTTTTCCAGAAACCAGCACTAAATGCCCCGCCATGACCATCTATATAAATCGTATGGTTACGTTCTAATAATTTGCGTACCATCCCCACATTCGGTTTATCATCTGGTTTGGCGATATGGGCGGGTGGGGGATAAAAACAATCCGCCATGAACATCACATTATCTTCGACCACTGTGACGAGGGTCGAATCATCCGCATGGTTGCCACCGATATGCTCAATGAGCAAATTCACACCATCCAACGGGAAAAAATCGGCTTTTTTGCGGATGATAATAGATGGAAACACGATTTTGAAATTGTGCCAATCGTCACGCATCAAGTCGCGTAGGGCGCTAAAACTAGGCTTTAGAGCAGGAATGTCGCGGATGACGCGCTCGACATGTTCATGACTCCACGGATTTTTGGCATATTCAATCACACGGAATTCACAAACCATGTGCGCGACAACTGGCACGTTATAAATTTGCCCGCCAAAAATATGATCCCAATGATGATGGGTATAAATGAGGTGGCTAATCGGTGGGGCATTAATCCGTCCGAGCGCCGAAATCACCTCGCGGGCGTGGTTATGACAATTGCCAGCATCAATTAACACTGTTTGAGTGGGGGTCATAACTGCCCCCACTACAGGACGAAATGTATTTTTATCGGGTGGATAAATCCACACATGGTCGCTAACTTTTTTGAATTCCGCCATGTGCTTATGACCTCATGGTGCGTTCTGCCAGCATTGCGCTGATACGGCGGGGTGTGATGCGTGGTGCCCATGCGAATACGGCGTTCAAAAATCCGGGGACGATGTTGGTTTTTCCACGTAACATGCCTTCAATGCCCATGCGCGTGACGGTGGGGCTATCCATCATCATGGCGCGTTGGTAACGGGTCGGCTTTTGACCAGAGACTTCCAAAAATTCGGTTTTTGTGACCCCCGGCGATATGGTGCAAATGCGTACAGGTGTTTTGCGGAGTTCATAATTGGCGGCGAGGCTATAATTCAGCACAAAACTTTTAGCGGCAGAATAACTGGCATACAGTGGGGATGGTTGGAATGCGCCGATAGATGCGACTTGCAACACATAACCATACCCCCGCGCAACCATATCAGGGACGAATAATTTGGTCATGTGAACCAGCGCGAGGATGTCAATTTCTAGCATCTGGCGTTCTTTTGCCCAGTCAATTTCTAAAAAGCCACCATATAAGCCCAATCCTGCGTTATTGATGAGTATATCTATTGGTTTATTCAGGGCTTTCAGGTCGTCATATAATTTTTGTGGCGAATTTGGTAAAGATAAATCGCTAGAAATGTTGGTGACTTCTACCCGATATTGATTCACGATGTCGGCTTTGACGGCTTCAAGGCGGTCGGTACGGCGTGCAACCAAGACCAGATTCGAGCCTTTTTCGGCAAGGCATTTGGCAAAATCCACACCTAAACCACTGGATGCACCCGTAACCAATGCTGTTTTACCTGTCAATTGCGCCATTTTATTCCCTTTCACTTGCCTGAAAGTGTGCAATAGACGATAATTATAAGATAAAAATGCAGATGAACCTATAGTTGGAGTAGAATACTTGACAACCCCAAAAACCCCTAAAGACGACTTAATAGGCAAAACCGTAGGACAATTTGAGATTGCAGAAGAAATTGGGCGTGGTGGCATGGCTACTGTGTATAAAGCCCGTCAACGGTCTATGAATCGGATAGTCGCCATCAAAGTATTGCCCCGTCAAATGCTCCATGACCCCGGATTCTATGAACGGTTTGAGCGTGAAGTGGATGTGATTTCGCACCTCGAACACCCGCATATTTTGCCGATTTATGATTATGGTCAAGAAGATGGTCTGCCATATATTGCGATGCGCTATTTGGGTGGGGGGAGTTTGGAACAACGGATTCGCCGTAGCCCTGTGCGGATTGATGAAATCGAAAAACCATTGCGCCAAGTTGCACAAGCCCTCGATTATGCCCACCAACAAGGGATTATTCACCGTGACCTCAAACCGGGGAATATCATGTTGGATGAAAATGGTAATGCTTACCTGACGGATTTTGGGATTGCGCGAGTGTTGGGAAGTGATTTGACAGGCAGTATGATTATTGGCACCCCCGCCTATATGTCTCCAGAGCAAGCCAATGGGTTGCCTGTGGATGGGCGCTCGGATATTTATTCGCTTGGGATTGTGTTATTTGAGTGGATGACGGGGCGCGGACCGTATCAGGCAGAAACGCCAATGGCAGTTTTGCTCAAACAAATTCAAGAACCGATGCCGTCTATTCGCCAAATTCGCGGAGATGTTCCGCAGGGGGTAGAAGATGTTATCATCAGAGCCACCGCAAAAGACCCAAATCGGCGTTTTAGTTCTGCAGGAGAATTTGCCCAAGCCTTTGCTAATGCGTTGCATGGGGTTTCGTTTCCGACCAATGCGCTCCCACGTATGGATGCCCCGATGCCAGTCGGTGGCAATGTTACTGCGCCAATTCCCACCCAGATGCCACCGTATCAATCTGTACCAACACCCTATCAGCAGGTGAATACGCCTTATCAGCAATCACCATCTACCCCATACCCCACTTATCCGCCACAATATCCACCTAACCAAACAGGGCAAATGCAAAAACACAATAATTTGCCGATAATTATAGGCGCTATTATTGTGGTGGCATTAATCGCCGTTGGGGTAGTGGTATTAACCAGCAATAACCGCCCACCAGCACCTGTGACAAATGCACAACCGACAGCCTTCCCACGCTCCACCGTCATTGACCAACCTGCCTATTCAATTTCGATGCTCGATGAATTTATCCCTTCTGATACATTGCCGTTGAATTATTTAGATTTATCGGAAGGGAACCAGACAATTCATGCGTGGTATGATGATGACTTTTCGGTATTCATTGAATTAATGTTGATTCAATCTGATACCGCCACACTCAAATCCCAAGCCGATGCACATGCCAATGCAAATTTCCCCATCAGTGATTCAGTGCGGTTTATAGATGAAGCGACTGCCGAAGATGGCACCGTCCGTAAAAGTTATCGGTTGTCTGTGCGAGATGGCGAAATGCCCATCGCCACGCCAAATAATTTTTATGCCGAATTACCCGGTCAGTTAGATGTGTTTTATGTTCCGCGTGGTTCACAGATGGCGATTATCAAAATGTATACTGCCGATGAAACGGGCAATCGGTATGTGAGCATTTTACAAGCCATTTTAGATTCTTTCCGCGTCAAAGAGAGCGCATAAACCCATGTTTCGTTGGGTTATTTTGGCATTTTGTTTAATTATCTGTGGGGCATGTACACTCGAAAGTGATGCCCCGCAGGTGGAAGATTCATCATCTACCATTCCTACATGGGAAGTACGTGGGGCAACCTTAACCGCTTGTGCGCCTCGTACTGATTGGCAAGAATATGTGGTAGCGCGAAATGATAACCTGACAGGGATTGCGTCACGATTTAATACCACAGTCGCAGAACTCACCCAAGCCAATTGCCTTGCTAATCCTAATCGTTTGGTGCGTGGGCAAACCCTTTATGTCCCACCACAACTCACCCCAACCCCTGCATCATAAACGTAGGGGTATGATATATCATACCACTACTAAGATTTCATTATT
>CALDGT010000823.1 GCA_937942935.1 uncultured Chloroflexota bacterium
TAAAGACCACTGCGGGACCATCCCCACCAGAATCCTCATAAAAAATATTTTGATTATTAATTGATGCAAATGGCATGATAAACTTCCTTTGAGTTATATTAATACACTATCAAGATGAGTTGGGAATTTGAGTCTGGATTTTTATAGGGAGGTAATCAAGAAATGATTGATTTTAAGGGATTCTTGATTACCTATGACACAGTAAATATTCCAATAAGGTGCATTAACCTACTCCTATTGTATTTTAAGTAGTGAAATAAAAATACACCCTCAAGGGTGTATTTTAGATAGGGTTATGACTGGTCGTGGTACGCGATTACTTACCCACTAGACCCATTTGAGGATGCCCTTTTGCATGGCGTATATGCCACTACATGACATAGCATGTAATACGCTACGACTGCCCTACTATTGCTATACGCGCCACCGATTATGAATGCGACTTACATGAGATTTGGGTATAGTCTGGCTGTAGTTAGGGAGCAAAATCTCATGAAAAAAATAAGTTGGTTGTTGATGCTGTGCGTGGTCTTGGCAGTTGGTTTTGGCACATCTATGGCGGATGACGAAACGCGCTTTCCGCCGTTAGACAATAGTGGCAAGCGGGGCATGATACAAGCCTTGTCTAATGGAAATCCCAGACAATTGGCATGGTCGCCAAATAGCCAAGATTTGATAGTTAGCGCCATCGGCGGGACATGGGTCTATGATACGACCCAACCCGATTCGAGTGGGTACGCACTGAAAGAAAGTACACTCACGCATCATGTGGCTTTTGCACCACACCACGATATTTATATCAGTTATAGCCCGCGTGATTATTGCCCATACGGACATTGCGAAGATGCCCAGCAGGTTTTTGTGCGCGATGCCAATACGCATGAGGTGTTGCATGAAATTGCTGGCATGACAGATATTTCTGTCCAATTTAGTCATGATGGTGAATTGGTGGCAGTTTCTAGTCGGTATTATGGCATTGTGATTTGGCGCACTGCATCATTCCGAGAAAATATCGGCAAAGACCCGTCCGAATTTTATCAATGTCAAGTGAAAACACCCGCCGAAGCAGGCAGGGCAATGTTTTCTATGGATGATACTCTCGTCACCTATACCGGATGGCGTTCTAGCCCCATGATGTCACCCGGAGATTATAGCATCTGGTTTTGGGATACCCAAACATGCGAAGTGCATTTGCAAGTTCAAATTTTTCCAGATGATTATGAAAGTTATCCCCCACCGATTGTAAATATGTACATATATAACCCCAATGGACCGTTTGCCATCATTCAAGATTATGAAAATGATGGTAAATTACACATTTGGGATGCTCAAGCCCGCGCCGATTTGGGGACAATACCAGATGGATTGCCACATATTTGGGGATTTATGCCTGATAATCAGCATTTACTCCTAAAAAAAGCAGGTAGTTTGGCGCAAATTTGGCATATCCAATCGCAAACGGTCACACGCTCATTTTATGCCGATGAATTTTATATGTTTGATGATACAGCCCTCTTAATGCTTCGGGCGGGAGATGTGTATCGCATCACCACGACAGATGAAACCCTATTATTCGATGATGAGGCGCAAATTATAGATATAAAAGTTAGCGATGATAAGCAATGGTTGTTCCTTTATTATGCAGATGGTAGTCAAAAATTATGGGACATCACCACGCAAACTGTCATCGGCGCATGGGAAAAAGCGATTGGCAATCAACTTTCGCCCGATAAATCGAAAATCGCGTGGATAGAGGATAACAAGGTTTATATTTGGGATTTGATTGAACACCGCCAATGGCAATTGAATTATTTTAGCAATGTGGGCAGGCATATTTTATGGTCGGCAACCGATAACACGATGGTCACATATACCAGCACCAGCGACTCGCCAACCGAGTTGTTGAATGTGCATTATATTTATAACACACCCGCTTTTCATGTTTGGACATTGACGGATGACGGGTTTGAACGGCGTTGGGGCAAAGAAGAATTTACCACCATTGTCGGGTTAGATGATGAGGTGGTCATCACGATGAATGGGGATGCGTTGCTTTTTTGGGATGTGATGACCGGTGAACTGGTACACGCCACCACCAAACTCACTTGTGCGATGGCAACTGAACCCGACCCATTTTGTGCGCGGTGGGATGCGACCCAAACCATGAACACGGCATCGGAACCGATTATCCCGATTGTAGAACGTAATGGCGGGCAAATTCGCATCCAAAACCCCAATTTGCCAGATGAAATTTTGTCTTATACCCTGCCAGACCATATCGCACAGCGTTTTGATACTATCAGTGATATTGAATGGCTCATCACGCCAGATGGTGATGTCTTAGTCCGCATCGGCGCAGTTGTTTATAACATCACACAAGATACGGCGATGCAAATGGGATATGTTCGCGGAGACTCTGCGCGTTGTCGTACCGATTGTACCCACATCCCAGTAAGACATATGTGGTTAAGTGATGATGGGTCGCGCTTATTCGGGTCTGGGTCACAGGAAGATGAATATTTCTCCGTCACGACCAATCGGATTCTCACCGCGTGGGATACCCAAACAGGTGAACATCTATATACCATTGATGGCAGTTTAGATGATTTCATTCAATTATCCCCAGATGGTCAATATGTATTTGTATTGGGTAGCGAGACCTATGTGGGCATGGGAAAAACATTTTATAACCGTGATGCGAAGGTTTATGATGCCCAAACGGGTGACTTTTTACTTTATGCCGATACGTATGATGATAATGCGTTGGATGTAGATGTTTCGCCGAATCGCCGTTTTGTGGTGGTGCATAGTGATAATAGTCGTGTTTGGGCAATTGTAGAGCCATAAGGGGTAATCCACATGAAACGCTATATGCTATTTAGTTTGTTCATCCTCATGCTGTTATCGGTTATGTTGCCTGTGCCAACTCATGCCCAAACCATCCGCACTTGTGATTTTGATACCCTAAAATCTGCCATAGGCGGGCTGAATGCGGATGGGGGTGGCATTATCACACTGGATTGCGCGGGGACGATTCGCTTCACCGAAACACTCGCCATATCATCAGATGTAATCCTGAATGGGACGGATGCGGTGATACTGGACGGGTATGGATTATATACACTGTTTGACGTGGAAGCCTCGTTCACCCTAAATGGCATCATCATTCAAACTGCGTGGATTGCGATTCGGAATCGTGGCACGTTGACCATTAGCGATAGCCTGTTCCGTGATAATCAGGCGTATGAGAGTGGTTCGGCGCTGATGAATCATGGTACGGCGACCATCATCAATAGCACTTTTATACGGAATGAAACCGATTTTGGTGGGGTGATTTGGAATGCAGGGGTGATGACCATCGCCGATAGCGAATTTGTGATGAATAAAGCCTATTCATCGGGTGGTGTCATTCGTAATGATGGCAATTTGACCATTACGAGAAGCGAGTTTAGTCATAACCACGCCGAGAATGGGTTTGGTGGGGTGATTGATAATAGTGGTATGTTAGCAATTGCGACCAGCACATTCAATCATAATGAGGCGTATTCTGGCGGGGTGATTGCCAATTGGTATGAAATAAAAATTGAGGATAGCCGATTTATTAGTAATCATGCCAGCAGTGGGGGCGGGGTGATGTATGGCGAGGGTAAAATGGTCATCCTGAACAGCCAATTTATGAATAATGATGCCAATTGGGGCGGGGTGATTGTTACACAGCATGATATTATCATCCGCAACAGCTATTTTGAGGGCAACCATGCCCAAGAAGATGCGGGTGTCATCAGCAAATGGACATATTGGGATGCAACAGACGGCTACGTGATGAGCATCACGCATAGCACCTTCATCAAAAATCATGCAGGCAAAAGAGGCGGTGTTATTGAATATGACAATACAACCCAAGTCGCTATTCATAACAACACCTTTTTTAAGAATGAGGCACACATCGGCGGGGCAATTTATGGGCATGATGAATCTGGCGCGACCATTTTGCACAATACCTTTGTGGATAATGAAGGCATGGGCGCGGCAATTTATACCAACAGTCCCACCCAAATTCGCTATAACCTATTCTCTGGCACGCCACAAACCAAATCATTGTGTAGCGGATTATATGCGCCAGATGTGGACACGACTAATCTGACCGATTATCGCTGTGGTGATGCGGTGCGGGTAAATGACCTGATGCTCGGCGAATTTGATGGACAGATTTTCCCGTTATTGGTCGGTAGCCCTGCCATAGATGGTTATCCGCGACCCTGCCAGATGAGCAATGACCAATTAGGCATTCCGCGTCCGCGTGCCGATGCGTGTGATATAGGCGCGGTGGAATGGTTGCCCGCAGGCGATGTGGTGATTACAGAACCACAAAGTGTCACCCTCACCGATTGCACATGGAACAGCTTATATGAAGCCGTTACCAATCTCAACTGGGCAGGGGGCGATATTCGGCTCAGTTGCCCAGAGGATACCATCATCCCATTTATAGCGCCGTTGCTTATATCTAGCCAATTGAGCATCACCAGTGATAACCCGATTCGATTTGATGGTGATGATAAAACGCAATTATTCCGCGTGGATGCGACAGGTGAACTGAGCCTAGACGGTTTGACATTGGTGAATGGTTATCATGAAATGGGTGGTGCTATCTATAATGATGGCGAACTAACCCTCACCAATATGATTTTTATCGAAAATGAGGCGGGACAGGGTGGCGCAATTTGGAATAATGGCAATTTGACCATGACCAATAGCCAATTTGACCAAAATTCTGCCAATATGGGCGGTGCGGTTTATAATCGTGGGCAATTAACCATTTCAGATAGCCTGTTTACGAATCATCGTGCGAGTAAAGGCACAGAAGATAAATTCAAGTTACGACCAAAATCATTTACCCAATATGAAGAAGAACCCATCGCTTTTACACAAGTTGGTGGGGCAATTTATACCAACAGTTGGACGAATATCACCCATAGTCGCTTTGAAAATAATTGGGCAGATGAAGCGGGTGGCGCAGTTTTTGTGGATTTGGATGGGGTGCTGAATATCACCGACAGTCATTTTAGCCTAAATGAAGCGCATGAAGGCGGTGCATTATATTATTTATCTAACCCCGAATATGAACCGCTAGGCGCAATCACCCCGCAAAATCAATTATTGAGCCAACCCAACAACAAAAATGGCGGGTATCGGTATAAACAAGTGGCGCAATATACTAGTTATCACTTCATCCACGATAGCGTGTTTGAAAATAACTCTGCCACCAATGGCGGGGCAATTTATAACGCGACATGGCGAACATTTTATACGCGGGGCAACCTGTTCATAGGCAACTATGCGGTGAATTGGGGCGGTGCAATCCGTGATTGGGGCGATATGTTTGTCTCACAAAACACATTCATCGAAAACCGCGCAGATATAGGCGGTGCCGCTCATGGGATTTATGGGTCAAATAACACTTTTTTGCGAAATAGCGCCATTACTGAAGGTGGTGCGATTTATGTCGGGCATATGATGTATAGCACTTTTGTAGATAATACCGCGCCCATTGGCGGGGCATTCTCTGACGCCCGCGTGAATATCAGCGTGATTATTGGGGATGCTCCTCAATGCAACGAATTGAGGGGTAGTGACGAAGACATTAATTTTGCGACCACCACATGCGGTAATGCCATCATCATACCCAGAGAATATCTCTTGCTAGGTGAATTTGATGGGCGTGTGTTCCCCTTATTATCGGGTAGCCCGTTGATTGATTTTATGGATACTTGCCCGCAATGGTATCGGAGTGATAAAGAAAATCCCGTAGACCAACTCGGCACACAACGCCCACAAGGAGACGGATGTGATATTGGCGCGGTGGAATTTGTAGGCGAGAATACCCCCGCATTAGATAACCTGACCATCACTGATTGTACTCTTGAACGCCTATATCAAAGTATTTTATATGCGCCTATTCTCAGTGGCACGATTCAACTCGATTGCCCAGAGGATAGTGTTATCACATTCACACAACCGTTTTTGATAACCAGCGACATTAGCATCACTAATATCGGCGCAGAAGTCACTTTTGAGGGTAGCAGACAAACTCATTTTTTTAATGTGGCTTCAGATGTGACATTTACCTTAGATGGTATCACCTTGAGAAACGGGTTTACCCGCGATATGAATATGGGTAGCGCAATTGTGAATGATGGCGAGCTTCATATCTTGAATAGCCATTTTGAGAATCAGATTGAGATTGCGCCAAGTGTTGCTGGTGCGATTGTGAATTTTACAGACGGCGATATCACCATTGAAAATAGCACATTCACGGGTCATAGCACGCAGTTATCTGGCGCGGTGATTGTAAATTATGGCAATTTGACCATACGTAATAGCCTGTTCAGCGATAATCGTTCTAATTTTAATGGGGGAGCAATCCGAAATTATCATACATTGTTTGTTTCTGATTCGCAATTCATCAATAATCAGGCAATGTATTCGGGCGGCGCTATATATAATGAAGGGTGGCTTCTCATCAGGCACAATACCTTCATGATGAATAGCGCAAGTCAGAGTGAGGGTGGTGCGATATTTATTGAGAAAAATGATATCAATGGGTATCAAGCCGAAATTGAAGATACTTTATTTGATGCGAATACAGCCAATAACGGCGGGGCAATTTATATTGCGGGTCAAGCGAGAATTTTGGTCCGTGGTAGTCAATTTATAAACAATAGCGCACAAATAAACGGTGGCGCAATTTATATGGATACTGAATCAACATTGAGTGTTGAGCATAGTCAATTTGCGAATAATAGCGCACAGATGAATGGTGGCGCAATTTATAATGAAGATGCGGTAAATGGGATTACCACTATCACACATAGCACATTTTTCCAAAATACAGCCAATACGGGCGGGGCGGTTGTCAATGCGTATAGCATCAGTAATAGCACTTTCGTTGAAAATAATGCTTTGACCAACGGCGGGGCAATTATCGGAGGTCAAGTAGACTATAGCACTTTTGTAGATAATACCGCGCCCATTGGCGGTGCTATCGCAGATGCTTTTTTAGATACGAGTATTGTGAGTGGGATAGGCTCACAATGTTATCATGTAGGAATGATTGGCGAGGATTCTATAAATATTACCGATGTAGCCTGTGCTGAGGCGCAGGTGGTGGACAATTTAGGACTCGGTGAATTTGATGGTACGGTTGTGCCACTGTTGCCCAATAGCCCTGCAATAGATATACTGCCTTTTCTACAGGGCTATCACTCTTGCCCAATGGGTATTCATATTGACCAACTCGGCACACAACGCCCACAAGGAGAAGGATGCGATATTGGCGCGGTGGAATTTGTGGACGAGGATTAAGGTGGGGTGCTGATAAATGATAGCAATGCGACTCTTCTAAACAGCGTATTCAGTGATAATCGGGCTGATTCTAATAGTGGTGCTATGGCGACTTATCAACCATAGCACCTTCCTCCAAAATACACCCGATGTAGGCGGGGCAATTTGTCCATAATGACAATATTGAGTGATACTTATCATACAAATTAGTGATGATGAGCAATTTACTTCTCATGAAGTTTTCCTTATGCTTAATATAAGTCTTTTTCGTCTATATTCAGGGGGCTAAAAATGAACCGTCAAAAATTCATTATTGCATTTATTGTCTTCATAATTGGCAGTGCTATTTTTATTGCATTATCCCAATCATCAACACCCCAAACCACGCCAGATAAAGCGACTACCTCATCTCAACCGACATCAACGGCTGTTACTGTGGCAGATAATATCGCAGTTGTAGATGAAGGCGAAACCACTTCACCAGCACAAGAATCGGAATCACTCCCCGTAGTGCCGACCCTCATCCCACCTACCGCGACACCGATTATCCTTAATCCGCATGAACTGGTCATCACACCTACACCCATCCCACCGCAAAATCTGACCATTTCTACCCCATCAGCCGACCCCATTCAAGACCGTGTGGTCATCGTCTTTTCATCAGAGACCAGCGCACAAGACCGCCAAGCCTATTTACAAACGGCGGGTGTGACCGTCATCCAAACCATAGATGAGCTAGGCATGGTGGTGGTGAATCAACTGCCCCAAAATCTGCCCTCATCCATCACAACCACCACCCTCACCGATTATTATGTCACCGCATTGGCAACCACCGCCAACGACCCGCATTATCCCGAACAATGGGCGTTGCGCGTCTTGAATGTCCCGCAAGCATGGGGATTTTTGCCCCCCGCACCCACAACCTTAGTCGTCGCGGTGATAGATAGCGGGGTGTGTTATGACCATCCCGATTTAGCGGGGCAAGTTTTGGCGGGCTATGATTATGTAGATGATGATACCGACCCGCGTGATGAATATGGTCACGGGTGTTCGGTGGCGGGAATTATCTCTGCCCGCGCCGATAACGCCACGGGTATCGCGGGGATTGCCCCATTTGTCCAAATTTTACCCTTGCGCGTTTTGAATGATGCGGGCATTGGCACATATTCGGATGTCGCCAAAGCGATTGTAGATGCAACCAATCAGGGCGCAGATATTATCAATTTGTCATTAGGCGGGGCAAATCCATCGCCATTACTCGCCGATGCGGTTGCGTATGCGGTTAGTCATGGTGTGACGGTGGTCGGGGCGGCGGGTAATAGTGCCAGCCCAACCGTATTTTATCCCGCCGCCTATGCCGATGTGATTGCAGTCGGCTCAGTTGACCCCAATTTGAGTATGAGCAGTTTTAGCAATTATGGCGATGACATAGATGTCTTTGCACCCGGACGCGATATTATCAGCACCCA
>CALDGT010000824.1 GCA_937942935.1 uncultured Chloroflexota bacterium
TTTTCATTACATCAAAGAACGTTTACATGCCCATCAGGTTAAGACGCTTGATGTTGGTTCTCCTTTCGATTATCGCCAAAGTACCTTAGTGTATGTCCCGAATGATATTCCAGAAATTAATGACAAGCAGGGGTATCAAAAAGCAGTTGAAAAAGGTATTTTAGACCTCGCTGTTGCACTTGGCGGTCGCGTTTTAGTGTTATTTACCAGTTATGCCCATTTGCGCCAAACTGCCCAAAATGTGTACCCTCTCCTAGAACAACATAATATCACTCTTTATGACCAAAGCGATGGTTCTAGCCGAAATACCTTGTTAGAAGGATTCAAAACCGCAAACCGTGCTGTCTTATTTGGTACAAAAAGTTTTTGGGAAGGGATTGATATTGCTGGCGATAAATTAAGCGCCCTTGTTATCCCCCGCTTGCCATTTGCAGTCCCAAGCGACCCTATCTTTATGGCGCGTTCAGAGCTATATCCCGAATCCTTTTTAGATTATGCGCTCCCAGATGCCATTTTACGTTTCAGGCAAGGTTTTGGGCGACTCATTCGCACTAGTACCGATAGAGGGGTGGTCGCTATTCTCGATGTACGTGTATTAAATAAACGGTATGGCGCAACTTTCTTGGAATCTTTGCCCGATTGTACTATGCGTGATGGTGGATTAGAAAGTTTAGCACCTGTGGCGTTAAATTGGTTGAGTAAGTGAGAGTCTTATGCGAACACCTGCAGGAAAAGAGTGTAAATATTACTATCAAGATTTTCATCGTGGACGCGAGATTCAAGAATGTCGTCTCGTTAAGCAAAATCTCAATTCGTTGAATTGGCATCCAAAAGACTGTAGTACCTGCCGTGTACCAGAAATTCTGCACGCCAATTCTAGTCCATATCTTGAACTCACACTCACCATTCAAAATCGCTTTTTAGGATTTGGTCGCCACCTAAAGTTAGAAGCAACGTGTGTGAAGCATAAAATAGCTATCGAGAACCCTGTTGTTGGATGTCCTAAATGTGCCGAAAACCGCCCTGCCCTAGACCTATTCCGTCAGGCATTAGAGCAGATAGAAGATAGTGATGAAAAATGATTAAAGCATTCTTGTGTGATGAAGGCTCGTTGTTATCGGCAGATAGCAACGAGTTAACTTCTTTTTTGAATCATATTCAAAATCATCATTTGGCATTTGTTTTATTAACTAATCCAGATGAATCAATAGTTACAATACAATCCCGTCTCAATCGCAATTCATCACACAGGGATATTCAATTTACATTTGTCACACATCAAGAAAATAGTCATTTTGAGCGCAAAAACCCCGCTTTTTTCGCAGAAATTTTGGCGCGGGTAGGTATAGAGCCAAATGAGGCATTAGTGGTGAGTGACAGTTCATCTGATGTGCTTATTGGGCAACAAGTTGGAATAAATGGATTTCATCTTACCGCTATAGCGCCTTCTCATACTGCCTATTTTGGCACATGGACAAACTTGATTGATATGTTAAATAGAGAAGATTGGGGAGCTTGCTTTACACCTATTCCACTAGCCTCATATATGGTTGCACCACAATTAATTGGCAATATGGGTGCTATGCGCGGATTATTACACAATATCAAAACTGAATTTTGGCATCAACATCCAGACCCTAATGAATGGTCGCCATATCAAATTGTGTGCCATTTACTCGAAAGCGAGCAAACTGTTCAACGCTCGCGTTTAGAAAAAATTTTGATACAGGATAATCCATTTTTATCACAAAATACCGTTGCTCCTACCCCGCAATGTCATTTTCCAGAAGAAGCAATTGCAGACTTGTTTTATTTGGAGCGTCATCAAACATTAAATTGGCTCAATTCATTGCCTTCAGATATTTGGGAGCGTGTGGCTCGTCATAGTATTTTTGGACCAACTACATTTTTAGAAATGGCACACTTTACCGCTCAACATGACCGATTGCATCTAAATCAGTTATGCCAAACATTGCAAAAGTGTCATTAGCGGATAGAGATAGGTTTGAGTTTTACAACACATCGCCTAATCGCGTGTTTTAAGGACGCAGAATATGTTAACATAGCTTTCATAATTGGTTGATAAGTATAATGAGTGAGTATGCACCCTATTTCGCGTTATTTAATGAATCAATTTCGATGGCTAAAAAATCTCATTGAGCGTAATGTTGAACTAGAGTATGAGGTTCAAGCACTCAAACTGAAATTACAGCAACAACAACGACTCAATAATGAGAATGAAATCCTAAAAGATGCAATTGTGCGAAATGTATCGCATGAGTTAAAAACCCCTCTACTCCACCTAAAATCGGCAGTGTGGATGTTAGATGATACCGATACAGACGAAAAACAACGCGAATTAGTTCATTACGCCAAGCAAGCGACAACACGGCTAGAAATTTTGGTAAAAAATATCAGCCTACTGAGTGCTAGTTCTCAAGTATCGCCCGGTCCGGTCATCGTGCGCGATTCGGTTGAATATGCCAAACGAAATTTAGGGCGTATTTGGGAATATCAAAAAGATATTGGTCGCGCAATATATGTCCCAGAAGGCGAAATCCCGCCTATTTTTGCAGATAAACAAGGCTTTTCTATCGTGTTACAATTGCTCATTGATAATGCCCTCAAATTTAGCGAAAAAGAGGTATTTATACGGGCTATTGTCAATAAAAAACATGTCCGTATTACGGTAGAAGATTGTGGAATTGGTATTCCACCAGATGAGCTAACCAAAATATTTGATAGTTTTTATCAGATTGATTTTTCATCTACACGCCAATATGGAGGTATGGGCATTGGTTTGGCAATTGTAAGGCTGATTTTAGACCGTCATAATACCCAAATTTTTGTTGAGAGCGAAGAAGGGAAAGGGAGTAAATTCTGGTTTGAATTACCAATTGTTACCATATCAGCCCATTGAATTTATTTCATCATTGTTAATTTGATTTGGTTTCAAATCATGGTAGAATATATACAAGATTTAGTTAGTTCTGAACGTCACAATCAAAATAAATCGAATAAACTTTCGAGGTATTAGTTATTTTTACAGATAAGGCAAGGTGAGATGACCTCTCAAATAACAACAACAATAGATAATGTGCATCTCAGCTCACGAAACACTCATTTTGATTTGAATGAAGTGGCTCAGGCTGTTGAAAAAGCACTGCTTAATGTGATTAACAGTGATATTGATGTATTGCGAGATGCAAGTCGGCATATTATTGATTCGGGTGGCAAACGGATTCGCCCCAAAATGGTGTTGCTCAGTTATATTGCAACCGGTGGTGATGATATTGCCTACGCAATTCCACCAGCCGCCGCCATTGAATTGGTGCATACTGCTAGTGTTGTGCATGACGATATCAATGACCATGGTGTAGTTCGTCGGGGACGCCCATCCGTGAATGCGATATGGGGGCGTACCTTTGCTTTGCTCACAGGTGACTTTTTATTCACCAAAGTTTACGAACTCATGTCGCCCTATGGTGATTTAAATATTATGTTTGCGCGTGCCGCCACTGCTTTAGTTGAAGGCGAGACACTCCAAGCCGCCGCAGTAAAGAGCAATAATTTAACCAGTGAAGTCTATTATAAAATTATTGCCCTCAAGACGGCAGAATTATTCCGCACAG
>CALDGT010000825.1 GCA_937942935.1 uncultured Chloroflexota bacterium
CGAAAAAGTCGTCAGCCGATATGGTTTCGTTTTCAATCTGCCCACTCCCGCGTTGCGCCAGCGATGACATGAGCGAATGGATGATTGCCTCTGGGTCTTTGACATTGGCGTATAAATCTTGTTGGGCAAAATCCAGCGATTTCATCGTCAGGTACCGTTCACCGAATGTCTTGAGGGCTTCTGCATTGGCGCGAAACACCGCGCCGTCTAATGCCTCACTGTATTGGGTGATGATGGTCGCCAACCATTCTGCGGGGATATTCGCCCCATACGGGTTACTCAAGATGGTGGATTGGTGGACGGGTTTACCCTCTTGGCGCAAGTTGGCAATGGCTCGCCATGTGGCGATTTGCCCACCTTTGGGCGGGAAGGCGGTATCATTCAAGCCGATGTCGTAGGCGGCGTTATCGTAACGCACCCGTGAACCCTGCTCGACAATCTCTTCTGCAATCAGGACAGACAAAACATTATCTGCTGTCGCCCGCCATTGGTTTAAGAAACTGGATTCAATCATGAGACACCTCTCTTTTTACGTTGTGCGAGTAAATGGTCATCTGCCAGCATTTGTCGCGCCCGATGGCGTTCACCGTGTGGCAAAATCAACGACACGGCGCGACCGTAGGCACTGGCAACGGTGCGCTCCGCCTCTTCCCGACTTAGCCCGTCTACTTGGGCGCGACCACCCGCCAAATTCAAGCACTCCGATTCGCTCATGCCAATGCCCTTACAGGTGCAAGCCACCCGAAATAGCGTGGCGTTGCGCTCGCCGTTGGGCGCTCCAGCCGTGAGATAAGTCTCCACCCACTTTGGCAGGCTATTGATGCGCCCTGCGGGGATGCGCTGAATCGGGGGTTCTGGCGGTTTACCGTGTTTGGCGTAGGTGGCGATGATGTCCAGATAGCCATAGCGCACATCCGACACAGACACCACACTCGCCACCGCGCCATGACGGGACGGCTTGGTGTTGGCGGTATTGGGCAAGCGCAAAATCCGCGCCAGTTCTGCCACTTTGCCATCGCCATGACACGCTTTGGCGATGCCCTTCAATGCCCACTTGATTTCTGGTACATCCACCTCATGGATGATGTGCGGGGCATCGAGTATCCAATACCCGTGATACCCTCCCCCACTCGACACAATCAGGCTGGGATTGAGCGCGGATAGGCGGGCGTAGGCTTCTGGCGTGGGGTCATCCACATCTGCCCAAAAACAGGTCAGGATATGGGCATCACGCCCCAGACCGCGCACATGCGCCACATAATCGCGCCCTGTGGTCTTGTTGGTGCGCGTCACAGGTGGCTTGGCTTCTCGCCTGACCGTCACGCCGAAATACACACCATACCCCGCCTGATTCCGCCCCACCAACACCCGCGCATAACTGTCTGGGATTGCCAGTGGGTGGGCGTGCCAATCCACCACCAAGCGCGGGTAGGCTTGCACACCGTCTGGGACGAGATAGGTGATTTCTAAAACACCGTCTGTCACCGCGCCGAACAAAGTCGCCAAAAATTCACGCACCGTCAACATGAGCCTCTCCTCCCGCCAAGCGTTTCGCCTCTTCATCCAGCAGGCGTTGGGTATACATTTCTTGTTGGGTCAATTTGCGCGGTAGCGCGTCAGGCGTGGGTGGTGGGGTTTGGCTGGCTTTCCAACCACCAATCTGTTCCGCCACCTTTGCCAATGTGGGCGTTTTGTTCAACCAGTGGGGAGATGCCAAGAATGCGCTCACATCCACCGGTGTGATGCCCCCATCGAGCATGTCTTGGGCAATCATGCGGTTATACGGACTCCATGCCTTGACAGACGACACCGATTTAATCCCTGTCTGCCATGCTTGGATGATGTTCCCGACAGTGGGTGTGGTGGGGTCGTCATCGCGGGTGTGCGGGTCACTCTTTCTAGGTGTGTTTGAAGGTATTATTTCTTTGTGTTTGTGGGACAAACCACCATCGGTTTGTGGGACAAACCACGTCTGGTTTGTGGGACAAACCGCCTCTGGTTTGTGGGACAAACCACCATCTGGTGTGTCGGACAAACCACTATCATCATCTGATGCGTCACAATCGCCGATTTCACAATCACAAACAGGCGCATCATCACCCGCAGAATGGGCGATAGTCCGCGCTTTTTGGGTGCGTTTTTTATTCATCTGATGACGTTCTGCCAGCCGATTTTTAAGCCCGTCTATGTCGGGATTATCCACTGCATCCGCCACTTGCCACGCCTGACCATCGGGTGTGGGGTCGCCAATGGGGATGAGCAGGCGGTATTTTTTCAGTTCACATAATGCCCGCATGATGGCATTTTTGCCCAAGCCACACCCCAAATATTTGCCGTAGCCATATTGGAACATGGATAAGCTGATGTGGCGTGTGCGCGTCATGATGCGGTCTTGGAAGCCGATGATGTGGCGGATGGCGAATAGGTACACCTTCAATTCTTCACCCGTCAAAAGAGGCATAACCTCATCGAGGATGAAATTAGGGACTTGTGTGCTGTTGGGGATAAAAAAGTTTTCCATGTCTAATTATTCTCCATGCGATAAATTGCGATTTGATAAGTCGTACCGATTTCCAGTTGAATCCATTTTTCATCGGGGTTTTGATGCACCTGAAAGAGGTGCATCTTGCCCGCGTTTTGTATGAGGGTGGCGCTGGCGGTCATCACCTTGCGTTTGGTGGGTGTTTTGCCCAAGGCTTCTGCAATCCGCAGGCGTGCTTCTAAGACCGTCCAGCACGCATCAGCACAGCGATATAAAAAGGCTTTGGCACTCGCCATATCCCCAAAGCGCATGGCATCGCGCAGGTGGGTATAGGTGAGGGTTGGCAATGCCAGCATTTCATCCCGATGGTCGGGTGTCCAAAAGCGGGCGACGGTCAGATATTCGCGCACACGGGCGGGGTCTGCATGGATGGCAAGGGCGTAATCGCCGATGAGGTCAGACCCGCGTGGGGCGCGTCCACCATAAAAATTGACGATTTTCAGGGCGAGGTCTCCCACCTGCCACTTGCGGTCATCCAGTGATTGCATCGCCTCAATGCCCGCGTTCACCGTCATTTCCCAAATATCTTCACCTTGTTGGGCGACATATTCGATATGAGGCATGGCATCGAATATGCTCCGTTGTTGGCTTTTCATCGCTAAACTTGTTGCACCCATTGAATCACCTTTCGTCCTACTCAGTTGTTGGGGATGGTTGCTGGCTCATCCGACACATCATCGCTGGCATATTCAGAAGCCCATTCCGCCAGCAGTTGTTGTGCCATCCGACTCACCGTGCTGGCGGTTTGCTTTGGCACAATCTCGCTGTTGTTGCAATGCTCATACACCTTGCTCACCTCACCGCCCGATACATACGCGATGATGCACGCCCGAATCCGATTGGCATCGCCCCCATACTCGCGCAAGTCGCTGATGGCGGGGTCATCGCACCGAAATGCGGTGAATACCTCATCTGCACCCAAGCTAAACCAGCCGTGCGCCCATGTGAGGATGCGCTCCATGTTGCCGTTGGTGGCAATCCATGTGATGGGACGCGGTGCATCACCACTGGGCAGGCTTGGGGCTTGAATCGTGGGGTTCACCAATTGCGGGGCGCTCCCACCAGCCGATAAGCGCGATGCCAGCCCTGCGCGGACAAATGCTTCATCCACGCGCAATTTGACAAAATATTTGCGGGCTGTTTTGCGCTTCTTATCGTCTTTATCGAAATACGGAATCTCATCCAATTGGCGCGACAGGATGAACGGGATGCCGAATAAGCGCCCATAAATCATCTGTGTGACCATCAACGTCTTGTAAATTTCCCGAATATCCACACGGCTATGTGTGGTGAGCCGAAACACACCCAGCACGCCGATGCGCTCCGAAAAGGCGGGGATGAGGAAATTCACGCTTCCCTCTTGTTTGCAATCGCACGACTTATTTTGTTGGCGTAGGCAAGGTGTTTGTCCCAGACGCACCACCTGCCCCGCATCGGGCGAATATTCGCGGGTGATAGTTGCGCCATCGCACTCGCGGATGAGTCCCGATTTGCCCCACTCCCGATAATAGGCAATCAGGGCGTTATCGGTCACATCCGAGCCGATGCCCACCCCGCATAATTCAGTGGGTTTATCGCCATACATCTCAAAAAACAGTGGCGCAAAGCGGGCATATTGTGGTTCAAATTCCACCCGAAAATGTGGGAGTTCTTTGGCGGGGCGCTTTTTGGCGATGTCTTCTTCTGTCCGTCTTGCACCCTTATACAGGCGGGCGATGATGGGGACAGAATTCCCAATATCGGTAATGGGGGTTGTGGTCATCCCTTGAATTGGCATTGTATTTTCTCCATGTTCATCATAATTTTTTATCGGTTAGGAGATAATTCTGCCAAAGCAGAATTATCTCGGATGGTTATTTTCATTTCTTGTTGCACAATACGGCGCAAACCTCATCAGGCACAATGCGCATGGTGAGGGCATAAATGCGTGTGACCCATTCCAATTCAGAGAAGATTTGCGGGACGGGTGTCAAGCGTCGCGCCCACCCATTGGCAGGAAAAACGCGAAAGGTGATGCGGGCGCGGTCATAATAAACCGCGAACATCGGGATACCTAAGCGGTCTGCCATGTTGATGAGGGTCTTATAATTGGCGCGGGAAAAATCGGGTGGCGGGGTTGGCAAGCCATCATCACGGATGGCGCATTTGTATTCCACCACCGCCCGCACGATGCACGAATCGTATTCAACCACCAGAAAATCAATATCCACCATTGGCGCATTTTTGCCCCATGAACGGTGACGGTTGCTAATCCATTCATCCCGAAAACCGAGTAACTCATCCCGTTTGGTGTAGGGTTGTGGATAGTGGCGGGGTGGCGTGATAGGGCGCGGGGGTGGCGCACTACTCGCATATTTTGGCGGTGGCGCTGGTGGACGGGTAAACCGATTGACGGGCGCGGTGCAGGTCAATTCGCTGGTGATTGGGGTTTGGTCGCGCCGATTGGCATACGCCCCCATATAAATCCCATTGAGCGCATGTTGGGCGCGGTCTTGGGCGGTTGTGTAATAATTATTTCTGACCCATTTGGGTCGCCAGCCGTTGTTCATAGCCACCTCAACCATGATTCTTGGCGGTCTTTGCGGGGTGATTCTTGAGGATTGCCGATGCCAGAGACGGCATAATATTGGTGATAATCCCAATCATCACTGCGGAGTAGCGCAAAAAATTGCGCTTCGGTTTGGGGCGAATAATCCCGTAGCGCGTGAATACTGCCTTCATAGGTGGTATATCCATTCACCATGACGGTGAGTTGCGTGTTGTTGACCAATTCGATGAAAACAGTTTTGAGGGGGTCATGCAATTCGCCGATGAGGTCATGAATGGATAAATCATTCGTGTTATCATCCCCAGATGGGGGATAAAAATTCTCTGCTATCCTCATGTTCGTTTGCCTTTTTTCTGGTGATATTCATTGAGGGCGGTTTCTGCATCTAAAATATGGTTGCTAATCAAGCTATTGAGTACCCGCACAGCCATCAGATTAATTTCTAGCGCCTCACGCATGACGCGGTGCGCCTCATCTGGATTGTCAATGTGGGTATAGTGGCTGATGTCGGTGATGAGGGCGGTTTCTGCCTCTAGTTCACGGAGTAGCGCCAACAAAACGTGTTTCGCAACAGTGGCGATGGGGCGTGGTGTGGGCATCAGACCGACTCCTCATCTAATTCGCGTTGCAGGGCATCATGGGCAGACAGGCGATGATATAACGCCTCTACCTCTCGCATGATATTGCCCCGCCAGTGATGGATGGCGCGGTGAATCTCGCGGTTATGCCACCGCAAAAATGCCCGCGCCAAAATAGCGAAAACGGCACAGAATAGGATGAAAATGGCGGGTCTAGTCTGACTGTTCATCGCTAGTTTCCTGTGCCTGTTGCTTTTTGACAGCATTTTGTTTATTATGTTCGTATATGGCGGTCGCCAATGTCGTTAGAATTTCTACACGGCGTGGCTCCGAAATAGTCTCAAGCCACTCCTTCACGCTGAGGGTCTCAATCTTAGGGTGTGGTGGAGTGGCTTCATTAACTATAACCGATTCGTCATGCACCCGTTGTCGTGGTGGCATCGGCGTTTCCTCCTGTATTCACCATTTGTATACCAATCTGATTCAGTTGTTCGCCATAGCGGGCATCTAAGGCTTCCCGCACCAGCGCCGATATGGGTTTATCCAACCGCATCCCTAGCACTTTTATTTTGTTGACGTATTCTCTATCGCCGATAACCGAGATAGAGATGGTGTTTGTTGCCATATAACCTCCTAAAATATACTTGTCATTTATGTACCGCCGTCCATCGTGAGGACAACTGTCCTCATTTTATATAAAAAATAATGTTTTGTCAACAGATTTACAGTATAATTCGGTTAGGAGTGTGTAATATGCCAACAGCAAATTTGACATTATTCAGGGATTTTCTATTACGCGAATTGCAGAAACGCAATATGTCAATCCGCGAGTTTGCCACTTGGCTAGGTATTAACAATAGCACGATTAACAAGTATCTCGACACTAAAGAAAATCGTTTACCATCTCTCGAAACGTTGGCTATCATTGCCCAAAAAACGGGAACACCACTCGATGTCCTATTTGGGATGATTTATCCAGATATTGATGATGATTTGGTACGGTTTGATGCCGAAATCATGAGCATCGCGCAACAAATTGTCGAATTGCCTCCCGAAAAACGCGAACAAGTCGAAGCGTTTATCATCGGCACTCTGTTGCAAACGCAAAAACAAAAGTAATTCCCGTTTCTGTTCCTCTGTCATATCGGCAATGAGGGCGCAAAGTGTGTGTTCATTTAACATTTTCCACCTGCCGATTTAGCAGAGCATCCGTTAAAAAGTTGTAACATATATCCTAAAATTGTAAATCCGTTCTACAAAAAAACGCAAGTAAATTATGTGATTTTTTAGATATAATATCGTTGGTTTTGGGGTATAATTTTTGAACTATTGGTTGGTGGGGTAAAATCATCTGAATGTAGCCAATAAGATAAATCACCACACCGATATAGGTTTTAAGGCAAGTTTCGTTTATCTATATCAAATTAAGAAAGAGGGTAAATCAAGTGGACTTAATAGATAAGCTAAAAGAGCTCGCAGGACGTATTCCAGCCCTAAAAGATGGTGGTTTAGTCAAAACTGAGGAAGGCACAAAGAACGCCTTAGTAATGCCATTCTTATCGGCACTTGGCTATGATGTGTTTAATCCATCAGAGGTCACACCAGAGTTACACGCCGATGTGGGTACACGAAAGGGTGAGCGGGTTGATTATGCTATCCTCAAAGATAAAAAACCTATCATTATTGTAGAGTGCAAGGGTTTTGATGCCGATTTGAATGCTGGACATGCCTCACAGCTTTTTCGTTATTTCTCAGTAACTCCTGTAAGATTTGGAATTCTGACGAATGGTATCATCTACAGATTTTATAGCGACTTGCTTGAGCAAAATAAGATGGATTCTGCCCCATTTTTCATCTTTGATTTGACCAATTTCAATGAAGCGGGGATTGAGGTATTGAAGCGTTTCACCAAAGCGGCATTTGATGAAGCGGGCAATTTATCAGTTGCGAGTAACCTCAAATACCGTAGCGCATTAAAAGATTTTATTGAGAAATTATTCAAAGAACCAACGGATGAGTTTATCCGTTTTTGTATCACCGAATCGAAAGTCTATGAAGGACGCATCACCCAAACGGTAATGTTAGATTTTCGCCCACTACTCAAAGAGGTGTTGCGGGGTGTCATCAACGACCAAGTAGATAATCGCCTCAAGACCGCACTCGCCTCTGCCGATAGCACACAGACCAGCGAACAACAACAAGTCACGCCACAAACACAATCGGCTGAAGAGAAAAGTATCCCCGTAGAAGAAAATAAAATTATCACCACCCAAGATGAAATTGATGCTTTCTTTGTCATCAAATCCATTGTGCGAGAAACCCTACCCGCCCAACGCATCACCATGCGTGATTCACAAACCTACTGTAGCATTTTGGTAGATGATAGCAATCGGAAACTGATTTGTAGGTTACATTTCAATGGCGCTCAAAAACGCATTGGGATTTTTGATGAATCTAAAACCGAACAACGTATCGCCATCACCACTGTTGATGATATTTACACCTATGCAGACCAACTGAAAGCCATTGCGAGTAAGTATCTGTAGCGTAGGTCTCTCCAATATTTGGCGGAATGATAGAATAGAAAATCGCGTGTGCCGATGTGAGTCAGCCACGCGATTTTTTGTTTAAGCACCTTATTTACTTATTCAGGATAATTATTCATTCTCCTGACATATACCGTTGTAAATCGCGGTCTAACCATTCGGGCGAATTCACACGTTTAAGGCTAAGACCTAAACGGCGATTCATCAAATCAATTTTGACCACACGCAAACTAAGTTCTTCACCTTCTTTGACCACTTCTTTGGGGTGCATCACTCGTTTATCAGACAATTCTGATATGTGAATAAGACCCTCAATCTCTTCTGCACCTACTAAACGGGCAAATGCGCCGAATTTGGTCATTTTAGTAACAGTCGCATTGACCAAATCACCCACTTGATACCTAGTCACCACCTCATCCCACGGATCGGGTTCTTGACTTTTGATGCTCAAACCGATGCGACGGCGTTCACGGTCTATACTAATCACTTCAACCTTTACCGTTTGCCCAATTTTGAGGACTTCTTTAGGATTAGTGACATGTTTCCATGAAATCTCTGTCAAATGAACTAAGCCCTCTGCCCCTCCAATATCAACAAATACACCAAAATCTTCAATACTCACGACACGCCCATTGGGGATAATTTGCCCGATAGTTAATTCGTCAATCAAAGATTCTTTTCTACGTTCACGGCGTTCACGGACGGCGGTGCGCTCAGATAAAATGAGGCGGTTACGACTTCGGTCAACTTCCATAACCTTAACAACTATAGGTTCATTGGTCATCCTTGCATAACGGTCTTCCAATGTGCCTTCACCATTTTCAAGTAAGCGTTTGCGGTCATCACTCAATTGGCTTTCAGGTATAAACCCACGCAAACGACCAAAACGAACAATTAAACCACCTTTATTATATCCTGCAATATTGGCTTCATAGGGGTCTTGTGATTTGTGGAAGGTTTCGGCACGTTGCCAATCGAGTTCTTCAATAGCGCGATTCACCGACAAAATAATAGTACCTTCGCGTGAATATGGATTGACCACATACACTGTCACTTGTTTTCCCTTTTTGAGTTCATCAACACTTTGGCGGGTCATCCGTTCCAATTCACGACCGGGTATAATACCAGTCGTACCTTCACCTAAATCTACTGTGACGGCAGTGGGTGTTGAACTAATGATTTTCCCTTGCGCTAAATCCCCACGCTTAAAACGTGCAAATGTGCTATCGGGTGCTGATTTGACATCATCCTCATATTCTAAATCATTGTAATCACTAACAGGCAAAAAATCATCTGATAAAGAATTATCTGTGACTACAATATCCAGTTGTTGGATATTGAAATTAGCCAAATCAATATGGTCTTTATCGCCTATAGATTGGAATATAAGCAAGGATTGCTCATAGTATTCTCGTGCTTTGAGTTTATCACCAAACTGTTTGTAGGCATTTCCAATATTGCTTAGAGTCTGTCCTTCACCTTTTCTGTCACCCATATCTCGACGTAAAGCCAGTGCTTGCTCATAGTATTCGATAGCTTTTTGTGGCTCTCCAGAAGAGAGTATGGCAGAACCAAACATATTTAGGGTTGTAGCCATCCCAAATTTATCAGAAATAATTTGTGTCAGTGATAAGGCTTCCTCAAGATAGTTTCGTGCTTTTTCATTTTCTTTAAGGTGAAAGTAGATTCCGCCTAGATGATTAAGCACAATAGCTTGTCCATTGAGGTCATTCACAGAACGATATAGCGCAACTGATTTCTCATAATAACCAATTGCCCTTGGAATTTCGCCCAATTCATAATAAAGTATGCCAATGCTTGATAACTCATTTGCTTGTTCGCTTATTGAATTAGTTTGTTCATAAATTTTAAGGGCATTTTCGTGATGCCCTAAAGCACGTTTTTTATCACCAGAGTATGACAAGGCATAACCCAGATAATTATGAACAAGTGCTTCATTTAAGGTATCAGATAAAGATTGATAAATTCTTAAGGCTTTCTCTAAATTCCTGATTGTTTCTTGTAATTGGTCTGGGAGCATTGATTCTGAAGCTGGCTGACTCAGTTTGTTAGCTAATGAATACCGCTCACTTTGAATATGTGTGGTGATTGTAATTAAATCTTGTTGATAATCAGAAATCTCTAAAATACCTACAAAAAAAAATGCGCTTGGTAGGATGTCATCATCGTTAATAGGCTCAATAGCAATTGAGAAAAATGGCTTTTGCATTTTTTTCATCAACTCAAATTCAAAAGTCGCCCATTTA
>CALDGT010000826.1 GCA_937942935.1 uncultured Chloroflexota bacterium
GGACTTGGTATTCCTTGAATCGGCATTAGGCGCGGCGGCAGACCTCACGCTCAAACGAGAAACTGGGGCGCGTGGTTTGCGCTCTATCATCGAAAAAGTGTTGCTCGATGTGATGTTTGAAATTCCGGGTCGTTCTGATATTCGCCGTGTCGAAATTGATGCGGATGTCATCAATGGGCTTATTCCACCACATATTTTTAGTGCCACAGGCGATAAACTTACTTGGTCGTCTGATGGGTCGTTAACCCCTGCGGCGTAACCTTATATATTTACCCCGAAAATGATTCGTAGGGGTTTGCCACGGCAAATCCCTACGACAAAAATTAAATTTACCACTCCACAACAAACATCGTATCCCATAATTTGCCCGTCATATACCATGTGTTGGTTTCTGAGTCGTATGCACTGCCATTCAAAACGGCATCTGTATTCGCAAAATTGCCATCAAAATAATTGAGTAAATTTGCTCCATCTAACACCGCTTGAACTTTGCCTGTGGTTTTATCAATTTTGACCAAATATTGTGTTTGCCACACATTGGCGATGATAAAATCTTCATTGGGGGGGCATTCTAACTCATTGAGGCGTGTGACAGGTGTGCCATCTAATGTAATGGGGAAGGTGGTGATGACCTCAAATGTTTGTGGGTCGCGGATGGTAATAACTTCAGACCCATCACTCATATATAACAACTCATTGTCATAACATAATCCCCAACCTTCACCCTCATAGGCGTAGGTATCAATCTGCTCAAAGGTATTTATATCATAGACAAGTGCCACATTTTCGCGCCATGTAATTTGAATGAGACGGTCATCTACGAGGGCTAATCCTTCTGCAAAATACTCACTTGGCAAATTGACTTGTCGTAGCACTTCGCCTGTTTCTGGATGCACTTCTCGCAAAGACGATTGTCCATAAATACCGGTACTTTCATAAAATAAGCCATTGTGATAAACCAATCCTTGTGTATAGGCATTTGAGGCGTGCGGAGCAGTCGCAATGATATTGAGCATTTGTACAGGTGTTGTGTGTGCTGGTTGAATGGTGATACCTGTGAAATTTGCTTCTGATATGACCGATTGTGCGTTGGTATCGCCTTTTAGCTCGCCAATTAAAAAGCTGGTCACAAAATGATTGATGAGGTCATGCGCCCGTTCCATGTCCCAAACATCATCAGAACAGCTATCGAAAAATCCAAACTGAATGGCTTGTTCAAAGCATTTATCCACAAAAATATAATGGTCAGCATTATCGAATTGGATGAATGATGTGCGTTGTGGTGAAAGCATGGCATAATAACCCAGCGCATCGCGCCCAATAGGTGTAACACTATCTGCTGAACCTGCGATGATGAGGGTAGGGGGGTATGGTACTGTTGGGGAGATGCTCACAATTGGCGCATTCCAAGGAGCAAGTGCAACAACCGCCTTAATCCGCGTGTCTGTAAGGCTATTCCATTCGCCATCAGGTGGGGTATCGTATCCCCATAATTTTGCGATTTCTGCCTCATAATCTGCTATAAAACAGGCATTATAAAGCAGTTCTGGGTTTTCTGTTGAACGACTGCAAATTTCGTTTAATTTGTCGAAATTGAGATGTGCGCCACCGAGTATAAATGAGGTGTATCCCCCAAAAGAATGACCCATCACTGCGAGATTATCTATATCCAATAATCCTGCGAAATCGCCTTCTATATTGAGCGAATCGGCGAAATTTATGGTTCGCAGGATGTCTTGTGGGCGATGTGCGAAATTGAGAGGGATATTGTTTAAGAATAGATCCTCATTGATTGCATCTACAACGGTGTTGGTGGGGTGGTCTGTGGCGATAACAATGAAGCCATAACTGGCGAGGTGTTCGGTCAGAAAGGTGCTTTGAAACCGATACCCACTGCTCCCATGTGAGAAAAATACCACAGGATAGGGTGCGCCATCGGCAAGTGGGACGGCATCACGCAAGGCTCTCCCGCCATCGTAACGTAAAATCCCTAAACGGTAATCTGTTTGCTCTGGCAAGTTATCTGGATTTTGGGCTGGATACCATATTGTCACTGTTAGCGGACGGGTTTCATCTTCAATTGTAAAATCGCGTGTCCCTACAGGGTATTGCCCTCGTAGGGCATAGGTTGGGGCATCTGGTCGTTGTGCCGATATTGAGAAGGTGAGCAATGAAAATAACAGGATGAGTATGAAACGGGCAAAAAAACGCATTTATCTATCTCCTAACGGGTTTGTTCGGGAATAATGACGGTGGCAGAATCGCCAATCAATCGCTTAAAACGTTGTGCTTCAACAAGGCTCGCACCATCACTTGGATACCCCCAATTACTTGGGATAACCCAACGTGGTCGCATGAGTTGTACAGTTTCTACGGCTTCTTCAACGGTGAGTGTGCCATTGCCATCTATGGGTAAAATGGCAATATCAGGATGAAGCCTGCTCATTTCTGGGATGATTTGAGTATCCCCTGCATAATAGATGTCATAAAAATTGAGTGAAATCACAAATCCTAATCCACCTGCCTCTAGGGGATGTTTGGGGCTGTTTGGCGAATAGGCGGGGATAGCCTTAATGCTGGCTTTGCCAATATTGATGATGTTCCAGTGGCGCAAGAGGGTTGCTTCTGGTAATTGCTCGACAATTGCCTGATTCCCGATGATTTTTGTCTCTGCTCCCCGCAATTTTTCGATGTCGGGAATCGAAAAATGTTGGTGATGCTCATGCCCAATGAGGATAACATCGGGATG
>CALDGT010000827.1 GCA_937942935.1 uncultured Chloroflexota bacterium
GTCCGTGTCGAGACGGGTGTCGCCGTCATCTCTGGCGTTAGGCTAAAAAGGGGTTGTAAAGTGGCGGTTGGCAGGCTGGAAACTTCTGGAGTCGCATCGCCACCACACGCCGCTAATACGATTATCAATAATAGGCTTAAACCAAATACTATTTTTTGCGTCATAATAAGCAATCCACATTCATCCGAAAATTGACATTCGGCACGCTATCTAACACAATATAACCATTATAGCCCATGCAATCGAAAGGATAAACCACACATGCGCCGTCTAACCCACCTTTTTGCCTTCTATTTGATAATTCTAACGGGTACTTTCGTCATGGTGGCACAAACTACCCCTTCATCAATCCCATTAGAATTAGATACCCCCATCCTATTTTCGTTAGATGGCAAAACCCCCGCCTTTTTTGATTATGTAGGACAAACAGATGAGACGATTACCATCACATTGCGGGCAACATCCGATTTAGATGCCCAACTGAATAACCCAATTTTGGAAATTTGGGATATTCACGGCAAACGCATGGCATATAACGATAATTTTCCGAATGAAGCTAATCCGCGAGATGCCCAACTGAGCAATATCCGACTCACCGAAACCGGAATTTATACTATCCGCGCCGATACCTATGGCGGGGTTTTTGCGGGAGAATTTGAAATCACCATCACATCATCAGACCCATTTGAGAAACAAATCACCGATGACGATATGATTTTTTATCTGCCCCGCTACGCTATTTTCGGCGAGTCGGTCACATTCAAAGCGGGGGATGTGGTCACGATTACCGCACAAGATTTATCGGGGACACTCGACCCATTTTTGTGGATAACAACGCCAGATGGGGCGATCATTGCCGAAAATGATGACCACACCAGCGCGGATTTTGGGCTAGGATTGCTCGATTCGCGCATCACAGACTTGACCATTCCCCAAACAGGCGATTATCAAATCCATGTGCGCGACTTTTTGGGACGTGCGGGGCATATTCGTTTGACCATTACACCCCAGTCCTGATGTTAAACAAGGCGAACATCTAATCCTATGAATTTTGAAAATGCGGTTGTCGCGTGAGAGATAGAATCGGCAATATCATCCATTGGGACGAATGGCGCAAGGGTTATATCCGCCGATTTTTTGGTCACTTTATAACCCCATGTGCCAATAACTTGACCATCCACGACAATCATTGGCTTAAACACACCGTTATTGCCCGGTACAATTTTTTGGAAATGGTCATCTGCGATAATCGCGCTACGGTCTTGATACCCTAGCAAATATTCATCAAATCCGGGTAACAAATAGACCGATTGTGTGTGAATAAGCGGAGTAGTATCTGCCATCCAATAAGTCATATCCCCCATTTTGAATGAGGTGAGGCGTGAATCATTATTGTGAATCCCTTTGCGGGTGTCGGTGAGGGTTAAGCCTGTCCAGCGCGCAAAATCATAATCGGTTGCGGGTCCATGACTCGAAAAATAGCGCCAAACCAATTCAGTTAGGGCTTCATCTAGCGTCAATTGGCGTAAATCAGGCACCCAGTCATCCAATAACACAAAGGTTTGGTCTTTATCTTGATTCGGTCCAATACAGATAATCCCAATGTGTGCCAAATGCCATAAAATATGATAACCACGTTGCCCTTCTGTCGAAATGCCTGCCTCATTCAATAAAGCAAACATTTCGGCGCGGGTAAAGATTTTTCTGCCATACAATGCCCGCACAATAACTTTTTCAGCTTGGCGCATGATTTCATCGGTCAATTCCAATTGAGACATGCGCCGCCCATGTGTCGAAAGGCTACGTGAGGCACATAATTGGAGCATCCACTTAGCATCTTGGGCTGGGATAAAATGAATTGTGCCACGTTGTGACCATGTGCGTAAAATTTTGGCATCGGCAATGGCTTGTTCCACCGCTTTTAGGGTGGTATTCATCCGCAATCCAACTGCCCAAACCGCTTGTTTATAATCTTGGGCTTGCATCGCGCCCATCCATGTGAGGATTTCTTCGGCGGTGTGTTGTACTTCACCGACAATCTTTTGATTGATGAGCCGATACAACCCGATTTCGTGTTGTTCCATAAAATGACTACCTAACCCAAGTGATGATTATAAAGCAGGTTATTGAGTGTTATCACACCGCGCAAATCACGCTCGGCTTCGTTCCATGCTGGTTCGTCTACAAATGCCCACGACCATGAGGGCGACCAATACCCATCTTCGGCTTGTTGTGCATTGATATAAGCCAAATTCTGCGGGATGATTTTGGCAAAGTGAGGATAAAATAATGATTTTTGTGTAGAAACCACAGAAAGGGGAGTCAAACCATACTCACCCCAGTTTGATGAATCTTGGGGAACAGATTTTTGCACCTGTGGGGTTAAAAATGTCACCAATTTTTCGCGGATGTCCGATGGCAGGCTGGCAGTTTCTGCGAGTCGGATATAACACAATAATTCGTGCATTTCCACCTCATGATGCGTTTCGGTGTGCGCTAAAATGGCATGAATCAGCTCATCACGCAAGATAGTTGGGAATAGATTGGGATAATCATAGCAATATCCCACAATTTCTGCGCGTGGATTGACCAAGTTATGCGACAAATCATCTGAATATTCCCACCAAGGGGCATGTGGTGCATCATCAATATTTGAGGGGATATTGCTCCATGTTTTTTGTGTTGAATCATACTGGTTTATCAGATATTGCCCTGCTTTTTGCACTATCGGGTGTGATTCTGATACACCCAATTCACGGCATTTTTGAAAGGCGATGGTCGTGGCGATGACCGATGAATCAGCTAGGCGAATATCCGATTCTAATCCGTGTCCAAATCCACCATCAGCATTTTGAAAGCGACCTAATTCTACCAAAACAGCATCTTTTGTCCCATTTTCAAAATGATACACATATAAGGTTTTTTCGAGTGGGCGGGCGTATTGCTTGATATAATTCACTGCTTTTTGATAGTGTGTATCTGATAGTTG
>CALDGT010000828.1 GCA_937942935.1 uncultured Chloroflexota bacterium
AATACCTCGCCAATGCGGGGTATAATCCGTTTTTGCTTCATGCCGATAGTGTATTGATTGACTTGCTCACTGATAGCGTGACGGGCGCGATGTCGTCTCGGCAATGGGCGGGGATGATTGCCAGTGATGAATCGTATGCGGGCGCGACATCATTTTATAAATTTGAATCGGCAGTGAAAGATATTACAGGCTTTAAGCATGTCATCCCCACGCATCAGGGACGCGCCGCCGAACATATTTTATTCGCCAACACCGTAAAAAAGGGGAAAGTTGTCCCCAGTAACACCCATTTCGATACGACCCGCGCCAATATCGAAACGACAGGCGGAGAAGCGCGAGATTTGGTCATCGTGGAAGGTCGGCAACCGCAAACCATCCATCCATTTAAGGGCAATATAGACCTCGATGCGCTCAAACACACCATCGAAACGGTTGGCGCGGAAAATATCCCGTTTGTGATGCTCACCGTCACCAACAATTCAGGCGGTGGGCAACCTGTGAGCATGGCGAATATCCGCGCAACGAGCGAACTCGCGCATAGCTATGGCTTGCCATTCATTTTGGATGCCTGCCGATTCGCCGAAAATAGCTGGTTCATCCACCTGCGCGAGGAGGGTTATGAGCATAAAACCCCCATCGAAATCGCCCGCGAGATGTTCAGTTATGCCGATGGCTGTACCATGAGCGCCAAAAAAGATGGCATGGCGAATATCGGCGGATTTTTGGCGCTGAATGATGATAATTTGGCGCTGAAGTGTCGCAATATGCTCATCCTAACGGAAGGCTTCCCCACATACGGCGGGATGGCGGGTTATGACCTTGAAGCGGTGGCGATTGGGTTATATGAGGCACTCGACCCCGATTATTTGCGTTATCGCATCCGCACGATTGAATATCTAGGCGAAAAATTGACCTCTGCGGGCATCCCGATTGTGCGCCCAACGGGTGGTCATGCCTTATATCTGGATGCGCGGGCGATGTTGCCACACATCCCCGTGAATCAATATCCTGCGTGGTCGCTGAATAATGCTTTGTATTTGGTGGGCGGGGTGCGCGGGGTCGAAATCGGCTCGGTGATGTTTGGGATGCACCCCGATGGCACAGAAACCCCCGCCGCAATGGATTTGGTGCGTCTCGCCTTCCCGCGCCGTGTGTATACCCAAAGCCATGTGGATTATTTGGCAGAGATTTTAATCGCCATCAACAATCAAAAAGACCGCGTGACGGGGCATCGCATCGTGTGGCAAGCCCCAACATTGCGCCATTTTACGGTGCGACTTGAACCTGTATCTTAACCTCACTCCTAAATCCCCTCTCCAAACAGAGGGGACTTTCAAACACATCAAAATAAATTTTCTCCCCTTCTCCAATGTGGAAAAGGGGTCGGGGGATGAGGTCAGGGCGATGTCATTCATACACTTTACACAATATTTCGCCCCTCTTGCACCAAAATACGATATAGTGAATAATTGTAACACTTTATAACAGCGCAACATGCAAAAGGGATATGATGTATGAAACACATTCGGTTAATCGGCATTGTTTTAGTATTGCTTGGCATAGCTGTATCACTTTCATCAGCACAAGAGGATGAAAATGACACGACACTTCTGCCCATCGGCGGATTTTATGATGAAACCTTCCCCGAATTTGTACGGACGGTACTGCCCCATGCGGGTGAAGACCGCGTTTATATGTTGGTCGTGCCTGCCTCATTTGCCTATGATGCAGAAGTCATGACATCCGAAGAATTGCTCATTAACACGATTGATGCAGAACGCAGACGCAGACAACTCGAAGGTGTGTGCAATGACTTATCAGAATTGCCCTGCGAAGTGATTGTTATCCCTGCTTATACCAAAGAATTGGCAAATGAAGAAATGGTGCTGGATTTCTTCCCAGAAGACCTCGCAGGCGTCTACTTTTTGGGTGGCGACCAAACCATCGCCATGCACATCATCGCGGGTAGCATCCTCGAAGGCGCATTAGAAGAAGCATTTTTGCGCGGTGTGCCGATGGGTGGCAATAGCGCGGGTTTGGCGGTGTTATCGTATAGCATGATTGCGGGTTATTCTGCCGATGAATTTGGTCCCGAAAACGGTCTGGATGAAGGCGCAGTCCTCATCTGGAATACACCAGAAGAACGCGGATTATCATTTGGCAGTCAAACAGTGGTATTAGAGCAACATTTTTGGGAACGCGCCCGCATTTCTCGCGCACTCAATGTCCTCACCTTGCCCAATACACCCAATATCCTCATCGGCGTAGATAGCTTCACAGGGGGTAAATTGGTGAACGATACCACTTTTGGCGATATTTTTGGGGTATACACGGCGGGCATTTTTGATGCCGAAACATTCGGCTCGGCAGATAATGCCACTTTCAGCGAGACATCTGGCACACTCTCCATGCGAAATATTTTGTTTCACCTGATAGCCGAAGGTGATTTTGTATACGACATCCCTAGCCGTAGCATGAATATCGCCCCCGCCCCAACTGAAACAGAAGGTGTGGATTATACAGGCTTAAATGTCGGGCAAGAACCAACTGGCGCGGTCATCATCGGCGGGAATTTGTTCGGTTTGTTTGATGGCGAAGAAGCCGAAATCTTTGGGCGTTTCATCGCATCATCGGGTGGCGATTCTGCGACCATTCACATCATCGCCACAGGCTACGCCGATGAATCTTCTGCCCAAGCAGGTGTGGATTTGTACCGTGAAGCCTTGCTCGCACTCGCGCCCAATTTGCAAATTACCGAGAGCATTGTGCTAGATGCCCCCCTCGTGGCGGATGAAATTCCCAATGGCGCACTCATCATCGGTGAAGACCAATCGTTGCTCAATGCAGATCATGTGCGGGTGGTATTGGATTGGTATTTGGCGGGGACAACCCTCTTTTTCGATGGCGCGGCGAGTCCATTAGCAGGCGCATATATTTCGGCACATGCCCCCACCCCGTATGATAGCGATGATGATTTGCTGGTCGAAGAAGCCACACAAGGCGCATTTTTATCGGGTAGCACAACGGTCATCAATGGGTTGGGCTTATTGAATGCGAATGTTGAACCCCGCATCATGGATGATAATCGGTTTGGGCGCTGGGTGTCGTTGGCATATCACCTGCCACAAATTACCACATTCGGCATCGCAGATGACACCGCTTTATTCCTAAATGGTGATGAACGGGTCGTTTTGGGTGTGAATGGGGTGTTCGCGCTCGATTTGCGGAACGCCACACTCGATACAGGCACCAATAACGGAAAAGTGTTCGCCAACGGCTTGCTCGATATTTTGTCGGCTGGCGATAGTTTGGGGGAATAAATTTATTTTTTAGGCGGGGCAATTGTGCCTCGCCTTTATTCACATAACCAGTCAATCACAACACCATAATCTCGAAATGCACCCTCATATTCATGCCATTTTGTATCGGATGCTTCTACAATCGGCGGGCTAGGCTCATCTGAATATAAACGGGTATGAGCAATGGCTAAGGCAATCCATTTACGGTCTGCGGGGTCAAATTGAGCCAACCGTTCATCTTGGTTGGGAAATTCTGTGTGGTAAGCGCGTTAGCAACCATTCAACATGAGGAGAGGAGCATTTGCAAAATGCTGGTTTTGCCAGAACTGTTCGCACCAAAAAATCCTGTGAGAGGTGCTATCCGAATATCACCTGTATCTTGCCACGACTTAAAATTTTGCATCCGAATATGTGTCAGCATCGCCAGATCATCCTAATTTGAATTAACAACAACTAACTCTATTATATCACTCCCCACCACTCATTTTTGCACGTCAATATCATGCAAATTCCCTGCATAAACATGATTTTCTGTGCCTTGTAGCGTGAGATTATTCCTAAATGCGTTCTTATAAACTGTGAGTGGCGTATCTCCGTAGGAATAGATTGCCCCACCTTCTACTACCGATAGATTATATCGAAAGTCGCTATATGCGATGCTCACGCGGTTGGTTGCGCGGTGATCCATCACGATAACACCCCCGCCCAATTCGCTGATATTGCCGATGAAAGTATTGTGATATAACCGCGCTACCCCATTACTATAAAATCCACCGCCATAAATTTTGCCGATATTATGGCGAAATAAACTATTGATTATCACAATATCCCCGCTACTCGCCACCCCGCCCGATACACCTGTCGCCATATTATGGATAAATTCGCTGGCAATGATGATACTTTCACCACCACCTTCAATCGCGCCACCGCTATATAACCCACCATTGCCAACAAATCGGCTATGCGAGATGTGCATTTCATTTACACTATAAATTGCCCCACCGTATAAGCTGATGTTACGGATGAATTGTGTATTCACAACATCCAAAATGCCAAAAT
>CALDGT010000829.1 GCA_937942935.1 uncultured Chloroflexota bacterium
ACAGAAATTTATACCTACGAGACTATCACCGTCAATTATCCTGCGGGCATGGTCGTCAGTGATGCCGATTATCAAATCACGCTCGATTTTGATGGCAACCGCACCGATTATATCACCATCGCCACCCCACAAGCCTTTGAATATTTTGGCATCGCTTATGATACCTTTGAGATTGCCTCAGAAAGTGTATTCGAGGCTTTTGCGGGTTCTATGCTGAGTGAGACGACTTATGAAGATGCGGTTGTCGAATCCACCATCGCAGGCTTGCCCGCCACCTATTTTGAACTCGAAGCCGATGGCTATTTTGTTTTTGCTTATACCTTTGTGGTCGGTGAGGATATTTATGCCGCGACACTCATCACAGAAGCGGCTGTTTTGCCCATCGAAGATGAATTGCTCGTCTTAGAGGGCGTGATTGCCAGCATGACGATTGATGGCGTGGCGATTGCCGATGCAGAAGCCACCCCACAACCCGAAGCGACAACTGAACCAGAAGCCACCACCGAAGCCCCGACAGGTGGCATCCGCGAAATTCCTGCGGGTGTGTTTGATGTGTTGTTGGCGCAAGAAATAAGCGCAAGTGAGGGCGAATTGGTCTTTAGCTTGCCCGAAGGTTGGGTATATGACGAAGAAAACATCATTTTCGCCAACACAGAAGAAGCCTTGTCTGCGATGCAAGGTGGGGTTGAAATCGGCGAGACTGATGTGACCATCCAACTGATTAGCCCCTCGCGCATCGGTGAATTGGGCATTGTAGAAATAAACATTGATAACGTGCTGACCTTCATTGTGCAAGAATTCCCCGATTCAGCCGTCTTTGAATACGAAGAAATTGGCGCGTACTATGTGCCGATTTCTGGCGGAAATGTCCCACCCGGTGCATTTTTCTTTTTGTGGACGATTACCGACAATCCAGAAGATGTCATGCTGGCGATTGGCGTGGCGGGGGATTATGATGCGTCTGAAGCAGAAATCCTCGCTGTTTTGAGCAGTATCGTCTATACCGCCCCAACCGAATAAGACGGTGATGGGTGATGGGGTGGCATAAACCCCCACCGAAATGAAAAAGATTCCAGCTAGGCGCTCAAAGCGCCTAGCTACTCGCATTAGAAGCCTGCTGGGGCAGGCTATTCTACCGATTTTGTGGGAGATTTTTGGCTTTTTTAAGACCAAATGACCCACCCACCTATTTGGATAAACAAGCACTCTTTGGGGTGCTTTTACGCCTGCCTTAGCCTGATGCTCCTCAAAGCATCAGGCGATAATAATCAATTCGTCAAAATGAGTGTCCCCGGTGCGGGAATCCATCCGCAGGTCAAATTATCGACTGCTTCCGTTGCGAGTTCCACACTCACACGCGGGGCATTGCGACCATCCATATAGAACAATCTACCACTTCCTGCCAAACATACCCGCGCATAATCTGGGAAGGTGTTCACGGTCATACCACCTTGCAGGCGATATACATCCACCGCCAAAACCACGCCCAACCCAATTAAATCGGCGGGGATTGCGCCAGAATAGCTCACGACACCGCCATTTTTCATCAGCA
>CALDGT010000830.1 GCA_937942935.1 uncultured Chloroflexota bacterium
TATTATCGTTGCGGGATGAGACAGATATTTATATATGGGACGAGGCAATGCCTCGCCCTTACACATACACACAGGAATGATAACTTATGACAGAAAAAAAACGCATCCTCACAGGCGATAGACCCACCGGTAAATTGCACTTGGGGCATTATGTCGGGTCGCTAGAAAATCGGATTCGCCTACAACATGAATACGAGAGCATCTTCATCATCGCAGACTTGCACATGCTCACCACCAAAAATAGCAAAGAGGAAATCGCCGAAATTGATAAAAATGTGCGCGATTTAGTCCTTGATTCCATCGCATCGGGCATTGAACCCGAAAATGTCACCTTCTATTTGCAATCGGGCATTCCCGAAATTCATGAGATTTATACCCTCTTTCAAAATCTAGTCACCGTATCGCGTTTGGAACGCATCCCTAGCCTAAAAGATATGGCACGCGCCGCCAATATCGAAATGCCATTTGGGTTATTGGGTTATCCTGTGTTGCAATCTGCCGATATTTTGCATGTCAAAGCGCATCTTGTCCCTGTGGGAAAAGATAATATCGCTCATGTCGAAATCACCCGCGAAATTGCCCGCCGTTTTAATTATCTCTATGGCGAAGTATTCCCAGAACCAGAAGGCATGGTCGGGGATATTCCGACATTGGTCGGCACAGATGGTCAAGCCAAAATGAGCAAAAGCCTGAATAATGCCATTTTGCTATCAGATGACCCCAAAACGGTAGAGAAAAAAGTGCGTGGCATGTTCACAGACCCCAACCGCGTGCGTGCCGATATTCCGGGTACAGTTGAAGGCAACCCTGTTTTCATTTATCACGATGCGTTTAACCCGAACAAAGCCGAAATTGACGACCTCAAGGCACGCTACCGTGAAGGGACTGTGACCGATGTTGAAGTCAAAGAAAAATTGACGATTGCCATCAACAATTTCCTCGCGCCCATTCATGCCCGCCGTGAACAATACATGGAGACGGGCTTGGTAGATGAAATCATCGTAGAAGGCACAGAAAAAGTGCGCGAAATCACCCGCACCACCCTATTCGAGATGAAAAAGGCGATGGGACTCACAGGTGTGTGGAACAGAATTAAGCGCAAGGCAGAAGACCGCGCCAAGAAAAAAGAAAAAGCCTAGTTAAAACAAACCCCACCCCCCAGCCATCTCTCCTCAGTTATGCGATGCTGGGGGGATAGGGGTTGATTTTGCAGACCTATTGGTTATCCATAACTGACGTTAA
>CALDGT010000831.1 GCA_937942935.1 uncultured Chloroflexota bacterium
AATAGTCTTAACCTTGCCTTCAATGCGAAATTACGATGGGATTGCTCCAGTGTACGACTTATTGAATGACATAGTTTGCTTACAATCGGGTTTTTCACTAGGAATAGAAGAGCTTTATCAAGGGCATAAATTTTTACGTCAAACAAATCTACAGAGTGTTTTATATGAAATTTCTCAAGTTGCTGAAAGAAAAAGATTATTCGAGGAGTATTTGGCAACTCTAGCACCGTTTATCCTATCCTTCAAAAGCCATCGTGATAAGTCTGTTATTACAACCAAATTTGAACATCAGAATGGAACAATATTTGACTTACCAGAAGAATCAAATGGAACACTCCATATCCTACAATTACTAACAGCTTTGCTTCAACCATATACTCCTTCTTTACTGGTTATAGAAGAACCCGAAAATGGTATTCACCCTGGTGCATTAGCCATGTTATGCGAAATTATCGAAGAAGCATCGTTACGCCAGCAAATTATCATCACCACACATAGCCCCGATTTAATCACTAAATTTGATGTGAATGCCATTCGTGTTGTCGAAATGACCGATGACGGCACAAAAATTGATATGCTGGATGATAGGTTATTGGAAGCGGTAAACCAAAAATTATTTAGCACTAGCGATATTTTAAGTATGGAAGGGCGCTTGCGACGCAAACAACATGACAGCTAAGAAAATTTCATTGATTGTTGAAGGGGAAGGTGAAGAAAAAGCCGCCCCTGCTTTAATTAACCGCCTATTACGTGACCATTTCCAACGATATGATATTTTTACCAACACACCTAAAAAGGCTAAAGGTCGCAACAATTTAATGGCACTTGGCGGCTTTGAATATTATATTGATGCTTGCCTAAAATTTGACTATCAAATAGATGGCATTTTGGTATTATTGGATGCTGATGATGACTGTCCTGTACAGCTTGCCAAAGGCTTTTATGAGCGTATTGAACAGAAATATGTCCCTGTACCGATATTTTTGGTATGTGCAAAATGTGAATATGAAGCATGGTTTTTAGCCAATGTTGATGCGCTAATTGAAAATGGCTATCTAACACCAGACGCATCGTATCCAATTGATAAAATCGAAGAAAAGCGCGGTGTTAAAGAGTGGTTAAGCGCCAATATGCCCGAAGGAAGGCGTTATAAAGAAACCATAGACCAAGCAAAAATGACAAGTCTCATTCATATTGGCATCACTCAAAAATGGTCTGACTCGTTTCAACACCTTACATCATCTCTAGGAAAACTGATTAAAAAGATGGACGAAAAATAAAAGTCATTCTAAATCCGTCACATATTGCTCCGGCATCGGCTCGCTTCTCACATCGTATATCACAAACCCCCGCGCCTGATAATTTGGTAATGCCACCGTACTATCTAAATTACAAGTATGCAACCACACACGCCCGCCCTGCCCTGTTAATTCCCATGCGCGTTCAATCCCAAAACTGAGCAGATGTTTGCCCATCCCACGCCCGATAAACATTTTACGTAATCCGAAAAAGGCAATTTCCACATCATTCCCCACCTTTTCCAGTTCAATATATCCCGCAGGTACGCCATCGGCATAAGCAACATATACCTCACGCCCTGCATCTGACAGAATAGTCTCTAATTCTTGGCGTGGCATCAGCAATCTATCACGCCAGCCCCATTCATACCCCACAGAACGATATAAAAATAGGTAATAATCGGGGTCGAGGCGGTCAATTTTGATGATATTAAAATCGGGTGATTCTGCAAAAGCAGGTTTGAATTGGTCAGGTGATGTCATGTGTAGGTAGGTGGTGATGAGTGTGGTTGGCTTGGTCATCTTTGGGGATAATCCTTAGATATGGATAATGATATAATCAAAAAATCGTGTTCGATAGAACCACTATCAAATTATATTTTGAAAGGTCATACTATGGATTTTGCACTAACAGAAGAACATTTACAAGCACAAAAAATGGTACGCGATTGGTGTGCCAAAGAAGTCATCCCCGTGATTGGGGAATGGGACAGAAAACAAGAGATGAACCCCGCCTTTTTGCCCCGTATGGCAGAATTGGGCATTTTGGGCATCAGCATCCCCGTCAAATATGGTGGGCAAGGCTTCGATTACATCACGCTAGGCTTGGTATGCGAAGAATTAGAACGCGCCGATACTCATTTGCGCGTGGTGATGAGTGTGCATCATGGGTTAAATAGCATGGCTATTTTGCAATGGGGTACAGAGGAACAAAAGCAAAAATTCCTTGCACCACAAGCCCGTGGCGAAAAATATGCCGCCTTCTGCCTCACAGAACCTGATGCGGGGAGTGATGTGGTGAGCATGAGAGCCACTGCCAAAAAACAAGGCGATGTATATATTCTCAATGGCGAAAAAATGTGGATTAGCCTCGCCACCAAAGCCCATCATTTCTTGGTTGTCGCCAAAACAGACCCCAATGCGGGACATAAAGGCATGAGTGCATTCCTCGTCACCAGCGATATGAAAGGTGTCACCACAGGCGACATTCATGGCAAATTGGGCGTGCGTGCAGGCTCAACAGGTTGGGTCAAATTTGAAAATGTCGAAGTCCCCGCCGAAAATATGCTTGGCTTGGAAGGTGAAGGCTTTAAGATTGCCATGTCTTGCCTCGATAACGGGCGTTATACCGTTGCGAGTGGCGCGACAGGTCTCATCCGCGCCTGTTTGGAAGATAGCATCAAATATGCGATGGACAGAGAAACCTTTGGCAAACCGATTGCCCATCACCAATTGGTCAAACAAAAAATCGCCTATATGCAACAATGGTATGACAACGCTAGTTTATTATGCTATCGTGTGGGATGGCTCAAAAATATGGGCATCCGCAACACCCGCGAAACCAGCATGGCGAAATGGTATGCCACCGACCAAAGTGTGCAAGCCGCACTCGAAGCCATTCAAGTACATGGCGCGTATGGCTTTAGCGATGAATATCCTGTAGAACGCTATCTCCGCAACAGCAAGGGCGCGGTGATTTATGAAGGCACAAGCGAAATTCATCAATTGATGCAAGCCGATTTCGCCTTTGGATTCCGCGAGGAAAAGCCGCATCTCCGTTGCGAATTGCCACCCTATAATGCCGATGAATGGCAATCTGAACCCGCAATGGCGATGGGCGACTAATCCCAAAAAACGCGCCAATTTGATATATAATGAGATAGGACGGTGTTATGCCGTCCTATTTTTATAGGAGTTCAGAGATGGTCGCACGAGAAAAAGACCTCGAAATTAATCTGGAAGATTTACCCATCATTGGTGACATTATCGCCGAAAATGTGCCGTATGATGTTTTTTTGAACACCGATTATGGTGATATTCCCGTAGAATGGGTACGTGGAAAGGTGGTTGTTGTGGCTGGTGGGGCAAGTCCTTTACATAACAAAATTGCGAATTACCTGTATATGTTGTTCAAGCTGTTTATTGACAGGACGATTAAGGGTGAAATTTATACCGACCCTACCCTAATGAAGGTCGAAGCCGTCAATGTTTCGCGTGCGCCAGATATTTTTTATTTAGCGCCAGATAACCCCGCAGATGTGGAAGACAAACAAGTAGTTGGTGTGGCAGATTTGGTCGTAGAGGTCGTATCTGAAGGCAGTGGACGAACAGACCGCATCCATAAATTCTTGGAATATGAGAAATCAGGCGTGAAAGAATATTGGATTATTGATTTTCGCAAAAAAGATGCTCAATTTTGGGTCTTGAAAGAGGGCATTTATACCGAACAATTACCAGATGAAGCGAATATTTATCATAGCACGGTATTAACGGGATTTTATTTTGATGTAACCACCTTATGGCAAAACCCACTGCCCAATTCAATTGTTATTTATGATATGGTTCAGAGGATGCTTAAGAAAGACGAATCATGAAACTCATCTTTTTGGGGGATAGCCTCACAGAAGGCAGTTATGGCGGGAGTTATGTGGCGCATATCGCCAAATTACGCCCCAACGACATCATTATTAACGCGGGAATTGGGGGCGATACCGCGCTCAATTTAGAACGGCGTTTGGATGATGTGATTGACCAATCTCCAGACGGTGTATTCGTCATGGTCGGTGGTAACGATGCTATTTCCTATTCCCAACCCGATACCCGCCCCTATTATAAACAATCCAAAGGTATCCCAAATGGATTTGTGACCCCCAACGATTTTTCTCATGCTTATTGGGAAATTCTCACACGCCTACAAGTGAATCTCATCCAGACATGGGTCGGATTACCCCCCATTGAATACAATCCCGCCGTGTTTCATGCCATGCGCCATTTCAATCAACTCACGGCAGGTGTGGCACGTACCATCAACATCCCCACATTAGACCTCATGCCTCATTTTGCCCCCACATTCATCCCAGAACGCAAACCACTAGGGTTAGGCATTATTTTCACCATCGGCGAGAGAAGTGCAAGCGGTTGGTCAGATTATGAAAATGCCCAAGCGGAAGGCGGTTATACCTACACATTTGACGGTATTCACCTCACACCCAAAAGTGCGGTACAATTTGCAGACCTCATTCATCACTTTATTGGAGAGTAAATCTGTGTTCAAGCGTTTAACTGCCCGTTTTTCTGCGATTCAAAAATCATCCCTCACCCAAACCCAATTGTTTGAGCAACTCAAAACTGCCCCAAATGATGTGGCACTCAAATTGCTATCAGAAGCGCAAGAACGCCTATATTTTCAAGATGGGTCGTTACGCGGAGCAGATTTTAGTGGCGCACAATGGCAAAATGGGCGCATGGCAAAAGGGGATTATGAACGGATTATCTTGGCTAATGCCGATTTGACAGGGATTTATTTGGGCGGGGCAAATCTGAAGCGGTCAAATTTACATGGGGCAAACTTGACCAATGCTAATTTGCGTGATGCCGATTTTAGTGACGCAAATTTGCAAAATGTCAATTTTAGTGGCGCACACATGGCATGTGTTATCCTGAAGGGCACCAATTTAAGGGGCGCGAATTTGGATACTGCCAATCTATGGGGCGCGGTCTTCAATGAGATGACCATCATGCCCGATGGTACTTTTTGGACACCCACCAAAAATTAATCAAACGTACATTAGATTTTTTCTCCTAACCCGTGTACAATATGAATAAATAAAATCCCTGCATGATATTGGATATTCTGTAAAGACGCGATAGATCGCGTCCTGAGACAGGGATAGGCAAAAATTATTATTGTTTATCTTTAGGAGGATACATTGCACGTAGTTACTTTTACGCGCAGTACCCCCGACACTGCGGCAAAGGTCGAAGTCGGGAAAGATGGAAAAGTCGGTTGGGGCGATGCCGCAACTGTTGTGAATCCATGGGATGAATATTCGTTAGAAGAAGCCATTTTGCAAGCCGAAAAAGGCAACGGAAAATCTACAGTCATTGCGTTGGGTGGCGAGATGCACAATGATGCGCTCAAACACAGCCTTGCGATGGGCATTGAAAATGCTGTTCGTGTGGATGACGGCGCATTAGATGCCACCGATAAATCGGAAGAGCGTCGTGTAG
>CALDGT010000832.1 GCA_937942935.1 uncultured Chloroflexota bacterium
TCATCACAAAACATAATGTGCGGGGAATGGTTAACCACCTATTCTGTGTTGCATCTGCCCCTTGTTCTTTTGCGCTCATGCTATCCTCTAACTATTGCCCATGCAATCGGTTCATGATACCCTAAACCATGATAATTATATCTTTTTATAGACTCAAGGTAAAAAAACACATGACATCACATCTCAATGCACCACCACCCAATTTGCGAATTGTCCCTACAAAATCGGTTTTGGCGCATGAAGAACACGATTCACAACGATCTACCCCATTGATAGAAGCCATTCGTAAAGCGAGTGTGATTACAAATCCGCCGATTGTGGCACAAATCGAAAACACCAACCACTATGTTATTTTGGATGGTGCAAATCGGTGTTATTCTTTTGGCGCATTAGATTTTCCATGTATTTTGGTGCAAGTTGTTGAATACAATAGCCCTTTTGTAGATCTGATGACATGGCATCATGTTGTCAGCGATTGGGAAATTTACCCATTCTTAGAAGCCATTCAAAAATTAGATGGCGTGAGTATTGCCACGACCGACATCGAAAACCCACTCGCTACACTTTATTTACGCGATGGGCAAAAAATCGTTTTATCTGCTGATGTCGCATCCACATATGAGCGTAATGCGTTGCTTCGTAAATTTGTCAAGATTTATCAAAAAAATGCCAAATTACATCGTACTGTGAGTTCATCACCCCACGAAATTTGGCAATTATATCCTCATGCGATTGCGCTCGTCATATTCCCAACCTATACCCCCGAAGATATTATGTCTGCCGCTCAACATCAAGCCTTTTTGCCACCGGGCATCAGCCGCCATATTATTCACGGACGTGCCTTATTGGTGAATTACCCCATTGAAGCTCTCATCGCACCAGATAAAACAATTGAAGAAAAAAACCAAGATTTGCAAGCATGGATACAGATGCGTCTTGCAAATCGTAAAGTTCGTTATTATGCCGAGACCACTTATCAATTTGACGAGTAAATTATGACCAACGATTTATATAAGCAAATGAATTTGTATACTGATGATACCAATTATCTCATCATCAAACTCCCGCCGACTGGCATTACGGTTGCGGCGGGAGTTTTAGCCGAAATCGGTGATCCTTTTGGGACGATTGTTGTAGATAAAGATGAGGTAACACTCATCATCCCTGCCGATGTTGTAGAAGATTTTTCTAAGCGTCTACGCGATGTCGAAAAGAGTTCATCTACATATCGGCTTATCACATTTGATATTATCCTTGACTTTTCTGTGGTCGGATTTATGGCTGGCATTAGTAAAGCCTTAGCCGATGCAAAAATTAGCATTTTGCCCATTGCCGCATTTAGCCGTGACCATATTTTGGTCAAATCGGCTGATTTTGATACAGCATGGGGTGTTTTATCCGCATTAAAGTCATGAGAATCGGTGTATATAAATAGGTGATTCTGTAAGGATTGCGTCCTTACAGAACACCACCAAAAATTGCCGTAAACCCCTTGCCTTTAGGCGTGGGGAATGTCATATTATCCCATGATAAATTTGAGGAATGGATTTGATGGATATTGAATTTGTAAGCCAAGACCAAGTACCACAACCCAAGCATAAAGTTCGTTTGATAGAGTTACAAGCTATCCCCTATCCAGACCGCAGGCGCGTTTGGGTAGAGGTAAAAGTGACCCCTTTTCAAGAACGTCCCAATTTGTTGCTCATCACTAAAAATAGTGCAGGGTTTATCGTCAGTGAGTTGAGTGTTATCGAAACGATGCACGCCAACATGGAATTTACCCTGCATATCCGTACCCCACAAGACCCTGCTGGTGAGTATGAATTGTCGGTTGAGTTATTTTATGAAACACGAAACCCTGTTCAAGATGTTGCCCATATCACATTCTCTATCCCACAAGAGGCAGAATAGAATAATGCGCTTGGTTGCATCATATACCATACAATCTGACCTCATCCAACATGCTCTTGAAGGATATCCAAATGAAATCTGCGGATTGCTTATTGGAAATGGGAATCGTATTTTGCGGATTATCCCAACAGAAAATGGTGCGACAAACAAAGAAAACGCTTTTATCATCCCGACCAGCGCATTAAATGAGCATATTCCCAAACTAAGAGCAGAGGGCTTAGAATTGATTGGATTTTATCATTCACATCCCAATTCTGCACCAATTCCTTCAGAGACAGATATTCAAGAACTCGATAATGGATTAAATTTACCTCATGTGCTTATTGGGATTATCCCTCCTTATGCCGAAATTAAGGCATGGGTGATTAAAAATAAGCGGGTAGATCCTGTTGAGTGGGTAATTGGAGATGAATTTTTATCTGACCCAATTGCACCACAATCATCGGCTCAATATTATGCTTTTATGTTGAGTATTTTCTTGTCGTTCATGTTGTTTTTTATCATTGCACTGACATTATTGCCCCCTGCGCCAGAATTGCCATAGGAGATAAAATTTTTATGCTACTAGAAACAGTATTTGCAATTTTAATCGGATGGGTGGCCGGGATTATTGTCAATATATTGGCAGATGATTTGCCATTACGTCGAGCTGTTCGTACCCCGCGTTATGTCTTAGATGCCAAAAAACGTGCGATTCATGTTCCACTCAAAAATGAGGCGGGCGAAGATATTACCGCCGAATTTGTCCAAGCCGATGATGAAAAACGCCCACTCATTGCATGGTCGGGTATATTGGCATTTTTATTTAATAAGCGATTATCCCCATCTGGAGCAGTGAAACTGAATTGGCGCTATCCTATCACAGAATTATTCACCATATTTTTGATGTGGGTGGCGATGTTTGCGATTTACCAAATGAATATCAACCCCAAGATTCGAGATGTAGATTTTCTGCAAGGCGCATTTTGGCTGGCATATATGCTCATTTTTTCCACCATTGTAGTGATTGATATAGAACATAAACTCATTTTATTTGTGGTAATTATTCCATCTTCTATGCTTGCCCTAGCCGATAGCATTCTCACTGGATTTCCACCAAGCCTGATAGATGCAACTGCAGGTGCTGTTATGGGATTTGTGGTATTTTTTATCCTCTATAATGGCGGATTCATTTTTACCTATATTATGGGTTCGTTACGAGGTGAACCAATAGATGAAGTCGCATTTGGTTATGGCGATGTCATGATGGCAATGCTCAGTGGTTTTATATTAGGTTGGCAATCGCTTATTTTTGCCATGTTTTTGACAGTATTCTTAGGTGCTTTTGGTGCGGTGATTTTTTTATTATTCAAAGCCATCACACGGAGCAAATATAGTGCCTTTACCGCCATTCCCTATGGACCCTATATCGTAGCGGGGACAATTATCATTTTATTTTTCCGTGTACAACTTGCTCCACTCCTTGGTAACAGAGGACTATTATAAAACAATGCAAAAAATCCATGTTTTTCTGCCGATGTTCATGTTGCTTATGGCATTTTGGCTACGGGTAAATAGCCTTGCCGATTTGCCACCGGGCATGAGTAATGATGAATCTATTTATCTGATAGATACCTTCAATGTTGCGCGAGGTGGCGCATTCACATGGTTTGAACACGGCAGACCAGAACCCGGATTTCAACTCATCCTCAGCACAACCACCCGTCTCTTTGGTGGCGATCCATTCGCTGTTCGCATAACACCGATATTTTTAAGTTTGTTGACGATTGCTACACTCTATTGGGCAACTCAGCAAGTGCTATATGACCGACCGCTCTCCCACCGTCAATTAGCGGGATTATTAGCCAGTGGCGCATTAATGACCTCACTTGGATTTATTACCCTATCGCGTGCGATTGAACGGGGTGTTCCGCAAGTTTTCTTCATGACATTGTTTATTGGCATGTTGGCGCTATTTTTACGACATCGGCGTACATATCACGCAATTTTTTCTGGGATGGCGCTTGCAGGTACAATTTATTTTTATACTGCAGGATTGGCATTACCATCTGTGTTAGCGCCGATTGGGTTGTGGCTTATTTTATTTCACCTGCATACATGGCGAACATGGTTTTTTAGATTTATCCTCATCGGTATCGTGACAGTTATTTTAACTGCCCCTTGGAGCATCACCCTACTCACCAATTCCAGCCTCATCTTAGACCGCGCAGGTGAAGTGATGGGTACAGGCTTAACCATAGATCGCGCCATATCGCTCACATGGAATCATTTGCTCATCGCAGGGGACCCCAATTCGCAATATAACACCGCATCAGCCCCAATGATATTGAGCCTATTCCAGCCCTTATTCATTTTGGGATTGGGAGCATTGCTCATACGCATAAAAAACCCGACCAGCATCGCCATAATCACCTTTTTGGTCTTAGGAGCGTTGCCTCCCTTGCTCACCAACGAACCGATTCATGGGATTCGCGCAATTGGTATGTTTGGCGCATTCCCATTTATTATTGGCTTAGGAGCAATATTTTTATTTGATGGGCTAGAGCGCATTCTATCAGCGAAATATCGTTTTATATGGGCATTATTCGCTGTTTTTTGGCTTTTAATTGGCACAATTTATGTACAGCGCATTTATAAAGAATATTGGCAAAATCCCCCACTCACACGAGTTTATGTAGATGCGTTAACGGTTGGCGAATGGTATTTTCGGCAAGATAGGCGCGATGTCGCCAGATGGTTGATGCGCCAAACTCAACCTGTCCTTATGCCGATGGATGAACTGAATTTGCCAACCACCCGCGCATGGACAATGAACAGTATCCCAAATTTGTCTGTTGCGGATGATGATTTTATATTGCCAAGTAATACCCGCTTATTTCTCCCTTGGTATATCGAGGAGAATCAACTCCGCACAGAAACTCACCTATATGTGTTGGTAGAGGATGATACTATCACCCTGTTACCGCCATTATAACCTGAGTCCCACTCCCAACTCATTTCTATTGCACAAACAGTTGAGGAACTCTCACGCGTACGGACGAATTACCTCAGTTTTATCGGTTATAATATCATTT
>CALDGT010000833.1 GCA_937942935.1 uncultured Chloroflexota bacterium
ATCCTGCTTAAAATACGGCAATAACCAACCGTTCCAATATCATTATGCCAATAAATACCACTATCGGGCTAAAATCGAACATCCCCATCTCTGGAAATTGTTGGCGCAAAAATACTCGGATTGGGCTTAGAACCGGTTCTGTCACTGCGTATAACATCTGCACAGGGGGGCTATAGGGGTCTATGTTAGGAAACCAACTCAGTAGCACCCGTGCCAAGATGATGAAACTATAGATATTGAGCATAAACAGCAAAAACTGACCCATATATAACACTCCGTTTGGGGTAATTTATCCTTATTGCCAACAATCTTAACCCAAAATTGTAAAAATGAGATAAGTGTTTATCGCTCACCAAAAATTGCCCGTCCAACACGCACAATGGTAGCCCCTTCTTGAATCCCCACCATGAAATCATCGGTCATACCCATACTCAAATGAGGTAAATCAATACCCATATCATTCATCAACGCATCCCGTAAATTTCGCAGACTGATAAAAACAGGTCGTGTATCTTCTGGGTTATCGGCAATAAATGCCATTGTCATCAATCCTGTCACACGTAAATGAGGCAAGGCAATAATTTGGCGAATCTCATCCCATAAAATTTTGCGAATATCTGAATTCTGTGCCCAATTCACACCCGATAACCCGCTTTTCGATTCTTCTCCAGAGACATTCACTTGTAATAACACCTCTAATGGTGCTTTGCCCAGTTTTTGGGCAGAATCGGCTAATTTTTGGGCAAGATGAAAACTATCTACCGAATGAATCATCTCAAAGTAAGTAGGAATATCACGCGCTTTTCTGCTTTGAATATGCCCTATCATGTGCCAATGAATCGGTTTATCTGTAACCGATGGAAACTTTTCGCGCATTTCTTCAAGCCGATTCTCGCCGAAATGCCGATGCCCTGCCTCATATAGTGTCAAAATATCGCTCACGGGATGTTGTTTGCTCACTGCAACCAATGTCACACTTGCAGGGTCACGATTTACACTGGCACAAGCCGTCATCATTTGCGATTGCACCAATTTGAGATTTTCTATAATGCTCATAAACTCATCACCACACCAAAACGTCCTGTACGACCTTTTTCTGCCCGATGTGAATAAAATTCATCCAAACGAGTAGCAGTACATATCCCCGCAATTTCGATTGATGTCACCCCTGCCCTTTCCAAATCGCGTTTGTT
>CALDGT010000834.1 GCA_937942935.1 uncultured Chloroflexota bacterium
TGATAATAACTTCCTTTTTCACCTACTCTCCCAATTTTGATGCGATTACCCTTGGCGAAATTGCAGGTATCTTTGCCAGTACCGTTGTTGGGCAATTGTTTAGGAATGTTAATGTACGGTCTGGGCGGGATGTGGAAGCTACCCCGCACCAGCGCGTTATTGAAGATGTGGATGTTGCACCACAAGCACGAATTGATGATGTGGATGTTATATCTAATAATCATACTAATCAAACTATTGTTGAGTTATTTAGTGGTCCCGCATCACAACTCAATCATAATTTGCTACAATCTGAAAATACTGTGATAACTAATGTAGATATTAGTTATGCAATTAAAGAGGGTATTCAAGGTGATGCTTTGAATTTGCCATTCGCTACAAGTAGCGTTGACCAAGACTTTGTCACAAATCCGTTCAATGAAAATTTACGTGTTGCACATGGTGAGCCACCTAGATATTCTGAAATGAATACATTCAAATATTCATTCTATTTCGAGATTGCTAGAGTCTTGAAAGATAGGGCTACTTTAATTATTAGCGGGACAAGAGATAATCGCTATGCTCAAGTATTAGCATCTAATGGTGAGTTAGTTCCTGAATTAAGGGCGTTGGGTTTTAGACTCCAGTCGCCACAAGACCCAATTGCGCCTAATAGCCCATACTCGAGATTACATCCAGCTTTATCTCATAATACGAAATTTGGAAGACCAGATGGAGACGGGTCTACTTTTCCAAGCAGTTCAATGAGGACTATAATTTTAGAAATCTCAAAAGGTGGCTAATATGTATTTAGAGCATCCAAGTTATGATTACCTTGATTTTACATATAGTAGTTATGGTGAATTTGATATACATCGAGACTATATTCGCGTAAGGATATATAATTTTTGGGTGCTTGCTGGCTTTCCCAATTATGAACGAGATGTTTTTTTTGAGGAAGGCTTCATCATTTTTCATAATGTTATCTCATCAAAACGCACAATATCAGAATATATTGACCAAGATAGAGAAGTGATGAAGCCATCTTATATATTAAATGACTACCAGCATGATAGTGATAGCCACAATGCTTACCCTTGCTATCTATCTGGCGTATTTCTTACATTAAATGCTTGGGTGGATTGGGATATAGTAGCTAAAACAATCACTATAGAGGTTGCAAATCGGGATAATGCTCTCTAACTTGCATTAAAATTCCGTATTCTCTTCGGCGATAGAAGGTGCGATTTGGCGGTGGATTCGCATTTTATGCGGGATTACCGGGCTTTGCGAATATCCCTAAATGGATACGCTATGGTGCCATTGGCGTAGTTAGTTTTGGACTACAAGTTTATTGGGATATTCAGGTCAATGGGTATAGCCCAACTCAGGCGTTAATCCAAAATATTTTGGGCGAAATTGCAGGCATCTTTGCCAGTACCGTTGTTGGGCAATTGTTTAGGAATGTTAATGTACGGTCTGGGCGGGATGTGGAAGCTACCCCGCACCAGCGCGTTATTGAAGATGTGGATGTTGCACCGCAACAGCGTGTTATTGAAGATGTCTATCAGATAGATATATTTGCATATCGCGGAACTGGGTTTAAAGATCCAAAATATTCAAATGAACATGGTCTGATACAAGCTGGTCACATTGGTGTTTCTACAGATGGCGGTAACACGATATATGGATTCCATCCATCGCCCGAAGCAATCCGACAATTAGAAGAGGAAGGTGTTAATGTCATGGAATTTCTCAAATCTGGTGGCGCACTGCGTGGGCAATTACAAGATGATACAGCCATCTTTATTCGTGCAAATGAATTAGCACAACTAGGCGCTCCTACACAAGTGTATAGGCTCCCTCAAACTGTTTCGCAAAATCATTTTCAAGCCGTTGAAGCAGAAATTCAAAATCAAATTCAGAATGGTAGCCCATATCCATCTTGGTATGCATTCCCGTTTCGTGATGAGAGTGGAAACAACAGAACAATGCCGATACAATGTAATAATTGTGCCACATGGCCTAGGACATTAGGATTATGGACTCATCCAAGCCAAACAGGTCAACTAAGAGTTTACATGAATGATATGAAAGATGCAGGCGCAACAGAATGGCACCCATAGGAGTAAATTATGAAGCATGAAGTGGATAGTTGGGGGTTTCCTCTAGACCGCGAATTAAATGATTGGGAAATTAAACTCAGCAATCTTGCCGCAGAGTGGCGAAGTGTCTATCGTGGAATAGATAAACAAGATGAAATTGTTGCAGAGTACCATACGATTCTGAGGAAAATGTATGATAAAGGATGGCGCGGTCATTTAGATGTTGATTCTGAACTGCCTGATAGATTTATGCCAGATTTTTATCTCAATGATCACAGCTAGTAACCACAATCTGATTTAATAAAGTACAGACCATCTTCAATAGGTGGTCTGTTTCATATATTATTGGCGTTTGGGGACGCGGATTATCCCCCGAAGAAGCCTTTGGCGATGCCTATACGGGCGTGCTTTTCGACTCTGCGCTTCAACTCTTTGGGGAACCTGTCGGCAATTTCTTTAGTGGTGGTGGCGGTGGCAAACGCGACTTTAGCGGACCGCGCACCTTTAGTGATGTGGGCGGGAATAGTCGTAACGCCGATAGAATTGTGGATATGAATGGGCGTTATGGCGATGATGTTCGTGTCAGTAATGATGTGCGTCTGGACATTGACTTTGGTGATTTGAGTTCCGCTTTCCAACAACCAAATCTAATCAATTACCGTGGCTTCAATACAAGCCAATTCAATATTCGTCCAATAGGCAATAATTCGCCAGATCCGGTTTTCCGTACATATTAAATGAAGTCGGTGGACATAAAACTTCATTGGAAAATTTTCTGAGGAGTATTAGGCATTTTCACAAATAGAGAATAAGGGAAATATGGGAAGTAGAGATGAAATAAAATCAAAAAACACACATCGTTGGAAAGCCCCAGAAGTTCAGCCTATTTTGGCTGAACTTATTGAGGTATTGAATTCGAGTGGAGATTGGCGGTTATGTTATTCAAAATTACCATTTATGTCTTTATACAGTTCTACAAATGACTTTCAAGGCGCTCCTTTAAGCGGAATCAATGTAAATGAGAGAAATTTTGAGGGTATTCGATTTGATTTTAGCGATATGAGGAATGCTCGCTTTAACAATTGTCAATTTTTCAACTGTAGTTTTGGTAGTGCTGATTTAAGGAATTCTAGCTTTATCGAGTGCGATTTTGAGAAATGCAATATATACGATGTTAACTTGGAAAATGCAGATTTAACATATAGCACTTTCTTCAGTGTAGTTATTTCATCATCAAATTTGAAAAATGCCAATTTCTCCTATACAGATTTTATTGGAGGACAGTTTCTCAATTGCAAGTTAGAAAATACAATATTCACAGGTGCAGATTTATCATATGCTTTTATATCTAAATACTATGAGGAGGTTAATCCCCGTTTAGAAGCGATGCACAATCTGATGATGGCATCGGACACTGCCTTATCGATTGCTGATTTACGAAAATTGCTAAAACGGCTTGAAGGCGAAACACATAACCTATTTACACCTGACGAAATTGCGACTTGGGTGAATCTATATCAGTATTTTCAAGATAAGCTCTATGATGCTTATCATCAATCAAGTTGAGGATAAGCATATGACACTCGATATGAAACAAACCTATCTCGCACGCTGGGAACATCAAGCATCTCAACAAGTTCTTGATGAGGTGATAAAAGCATTACAAGAGGGGAAAGCCATCCCCAATAGCTTTTATTCGCTACCATTCATCCATAAATCAGACCCTAAATTAAATCTAAAAGGGGCAATTTTAGCAAATCTGAATATCAGCAAGCGCAATCTGAATAATATCTTATTCAGCTATGCCAATCTGCGCGAGGCAGTCTTAATTGACTGTGATTTTGACGGTTCAGAATTGATACAAACCAATTTTACCCAAGCCAATCTAACAGGATGTGATTTTCATGCTTGCCTGATGCTTGGTGTGAATTTGTCTCACGCAAACCTCAGTAATGCAATCCTGACTAACGCCAACTTAATCGGGGCTAATTTGGCATATACCAACCTGACAGGTGCAGATTTGCGTGGCGCTAATTTACATGATGTTGATCTGACTAGAACAATATTAACAGATGCCGATTTGAGCCATACTAAGTTAGGACGGTTTAGAGATTGGAGACAAGAATTAGGAATGTGAGCTAATCATCCGTTCTGCCTTCATCTCACATCGGGCCGACCATGTACACCTCTGTCATACCTTTGGCAGAGGTGTATCATCTCACCGTAGATGAGGCACACACCTATTTCGTCGGTGACGGCTCGTGGCTGGTGCATAATGCGTGTCCAACTGACGATGTATTAGAACAAGTTCATAATCACATTAAAGCCAATGGATTACCACTTGATAAGGGAATCAAATTACCACGCCAATTGACTCCTGATGAAATGGTGGAGTTGACCAACCGTTATAATTTGGAATTTGCTTTAGGACAAGAACGATTCTATGAAAACTATAATATAACTGATAAAAAAGGCGATTTCTGGCTATACTCAGGAAAGCCAAATGATCCTTACGGTTCAAATGTGTTTGTACCAGAACAGATTAGTGAAAATGTGTACATAGAGAATCTATTTCATACTCATCTTACAGGTAAATACACCCCAAGTGGCAGTGATTTGGATGACTTGAGCAATAGATGGTGGCAAAGCGGGTCTCACATTATCCCTAATACTTCACCCGCACAGAAATATCCCTTTGATATGTCTACACCAGAAGACAATAGTGTATGGTAAAACTATGAATGCATATGATTTCTTAGCTAATAAGATGTGGCTTACAAATCCTAACGATTTTCTTATCATAAAAAGAGACATAGTGAATGTGCAAGGGGATAAGGGAATATCGTACCATATTGTCATACGTGTTAATGGCTTTTGGGTATCATGTATAATTGAAGATGATGACATTAAAACTAAATTAGCACTAGAAATCATCGAATCAGGTATTAAGGCAGTTACTTTGGAGGAGTCCCAAAAGATACGCTACCCTCACATATTTGGTGATAAATGATTTCATAAGCATATAAGTCCCCTGCCACAAACAGGGGGTTTTCGTGCATAATATGATAATAGCGTTTGGCTGACGTGCAAGTCGGTGATGAAATCCCCTCTGCGGATGGCACACACAGCATTGTGGATGCTGTCATCCTGACCGATGGTACGGCAGAGGTGTATCATCTCACCGTAGATGAGGCACACACCTATTTCGTCGGTGAC
>CALDGT010000835.1 GCA_937942935.1 uncultured Chloroflexota bacterium
GTTCTCGTTCTTGCAAACCACGCACCATGTTATTAAAGCCTTTGTTCAAATCGGCAAATTCATCGGCGGTGGTGATGGGCAAAGACACATCCAAATGCCCTTTTGCGACGGTTTGCATCGCTCTGACTAATTTATCGGCGGGGATAGCAATCTCGCGGGCAGTGTTGCGGATGATAATGAGCATCACAATAAGCATCAATAATGCAGGGATGAATGCGACTAAAATCATGGGTAATAAATAAGATAGTGTATCGGTCACATGCAAATCACGCAAAACAGCATCCATGCGGATGATGAGGGTAGCACCAAGCACAAACATTGGGATGAGCATCAACCAAATGGATAACGCCGATAAGCGCCGATAAATGCCCAATTTGATAATTTTAGCCTGATATTTGACTGGCAACTCACTCATAGCAGGTTGCAGTTCTAAAATAAGTGGGAGGATTATTCGTTTGCTGGCATCATATTCCATCACTGCATGAGCGACAATCCCAACAACAATGAGGCTAAATGTGAGCATATATTCTTTCACATCAAAATTGACAAAACCAAGATTATTAAACAGAATCGCCCCACCCAACAAAATTGTATAAGGTGGTATGGTATGAAAGGTTAACACACGAATGATAGTGATGAATGGATAATTGATGAGGTAAGTAAATAAGGCATAATTATCTTCTAAAGATGGGTTGGGTTGTTTCAGTAAAGTCTTAATCGGATTAAAAAAGTAGCGAATACCCAAAATATCGGCGAGGATAACCAACAAAAGCGCACCCAAAATGACCCATGCAGTATATAGAATCTCGATAGGTGGCAGATTACTCATGATGATGAATAAAAGGCTATTCCCAAGATAAACAAACATCCCATAACCAACAGCAACCCGTGTTAATTGACGAGACAAAACATCTGCATAAGCAGAGAATGATTTTCCTTGCATCGTATTTACCCTATCCTAAACGAAACAACTTCCACATTCTAATCGCACTATCAAAAACATGCCATCAAGTCGCTATTTTCTGAAATAGGATAGCGTAGGGAAACCGTTTTGTTCCCGTAGTGGGCATAGGTCTCAAGAATATGTCATAATAGATGTATAATCTTTCATAAGAGGGAAAAAATCCGCATGTCACAACGGGGCTTTTTGGGCTTGGTCATCATTTTAGTGCTTTTGGCGGGCTGTAGTGGCGATGCTATCCCGCGCATTACGCCCACAGTCATCATCACTAGTGAAGCAACAAAAATTTCTCAAGACCCAACCGAAACCCCATTCATCGTGGCAACCAATACCGCCCGCCCATCGCCAACAACAACGCCCTCGCCCTTAGTGAGCAACACACCAACCAATACCCTCACAGCGACCAACACACCATCACCAACCCCAACAAATACGCCAAATCCGAGCGAGACATATACTGCCACGCCTACCGCAACCGATACCCCAACCCAAACAGCAACAGCGAGTTACACACCAGCGCCAACCGAAACACCCTCACCAACAAACACCATCCCGCCAACACTCACACCATTGCCATTGGCAATATTCACCAATACACCAAGCCCAACACCTACGGCATCCAATACTTATACCCCAACACCCACCAGCACATGGTCTCCAACACCACAGCCGACAAACACACCACAAGCGACCACCACGCCGAGCGAAACAAATACCCCGCGCCCTG
>CALDGT010000836.1 GCA_937942935.1 uncultured Chloroflexota bacterium
TGTTCTTTAATGTTCAACAAAATTTTTTACTTCTTCTACTGGGTTGCATAAGGGCGCAATATCTTGCGCCCTTAAATCCGTTATTATTTTATCTGGCACATCTTATTATGCCCATATAACCATTTATCATGGCGAGGCAGTGGTCTCTGCGGTGGGTGCTGGTGTATCGCTTGGTGGTGGCAACGGTGTATCAGACGCAGGCGGGATGGGCGTAAAAGTTGGAATCACAGGAATGTTGGTATTGGTCGGGAATGGTGTCGCCGTTGGGAATGCCGTCAATGTTGGCGCAGTGGTCGAAGTTGGAATAAATACGGGTGGCGGGGTATTGGTACGCACAATCACGGGTGGCGGGATAAATTGACCGGGTGTTGGTCCCAATGGTGATAATGTCGAAACTGGCAAAAGGGTCAATGTCGGGCGGGGTGTTGTGGTGGTTGGGTTTCCAATCGGGGTATTTTGTGGTGGTTGGGTGGTAATCTGAGATTCGGCTCTGGGGTCTGGCGTTGTCCCCCACAAAATAAATCCAAGCAAATAAAATGGCATTGTGCCAATGATGACAAAAAATAGCCCCACGCGGATGAATGTCCTACGACGTTCAATAATTTCAATGTCCGATTGGCTCATTATGCCCTCGCTCTATATAAGTGAAATTCTCTTTCTATTTTAGCACAAACCGCATCCACGCATAGGCAACGGTCAACCCACGCTTATCTGAACTCGCCCCACCTGTCACTTCGTAAGGTGATTGCATCGTATCATGTACCCATTCTATCAGCACAAATTCGTCTGGATAAATCATCTCGGCGGGCAAATCGAATGTATAGGTATTCCACCCGCTTGTTAAAGCAAATTCCGCTATCGGCTCACCATTCACCACAACCGACAAAGTTGTCCCATCTACAAACGCGATTGCAAAAAATTCGACACGATAATCTTGTGGGATAAGGGTCACACGGATTTCACTGGTCAAATTATCCCCACCCCATCGCGCCATAACGCCGCTAATAGCTTCCCCACGAAACCATCCCGCGCCCAGAAATTTGCCATCATCTGCTAAATCAATTTGATTATCATCGGGGAGCATCAATTTATCTGCTGTGAGTTGGTCGAGTGGCATGAGTACCTGCAAACGGGTTTGATGATGTTCCCAATGCACACGCTCATCCCGATAAAATAAATGGTCATCAATCGGCACATAACGCCCATCGTCATCTAATGCGCTCATCACATCACCAAAACCATCACGGTCTAAAATGGCGATATACGTATAATTTTCGGCATGAATTTGCGATTGCACAGTCACGGGGTCAAATTGATACCGATAAAACAATGCCCGATAATCTGATAATGTGGTTTGCGCCGTCCGATACGACCCCGCCACCGCCACCGCAGTTTGGTCAGATGAATAATTTTCGCGGATATAGCTTGTGGCTTGGTCATGTGGTGCGGGGACAGTGCTGATGATAATCCCAAGTGGCAAACTTTGGCTGATGAACACCCCTACAATGGCAACCGCGCCAATTATGCCTATCACTTGTCTGATTTTACCCGTGTTCAATAAGCGTTCCCAACCGAGTCCTGCTAATATTAACAACGGTGGGATGACAGGCAACATCAAACGAGGGCGATTGAGCGATGTGAACAAAAAATAGGGGATAAGCATCACCAAAAACCATGCCAAAACACCCCATGTTGATACTTTTCGATAATCTGCACCAATAATCCCACCAGCAAGCCATAACCCACACCCACCGATGATGAGCCATTCGGCAATTCCAAGCGGACGATATACACTCAAGCCAAAGGTGGGCAACAAGAATGTTTCTAAAAAGTCATTGATACGCCCTTGTAGCGTTGTGCCTGCGCTAAATAGCGAATCGCTCGTGCCGACATGCTCCCCATGTTGGGCGATGAGGTCTAAATAGCGGTCTAATCCGCCAACCGATTGCAAGGTGGGGATGAGCCAAATGAATACACCTATAAAAACCGCGATGAGGCTAAAGAGGGGAATTTTCCAATTTTTTTGGCGGATAACCAGCCATAACATCCCCAAACCAAATAAAATCACCCCAAAATAATTGGATTGTGGGCGCACACCCAAACTCATCCCCAAGACCAAGCTACCCGCCACAAATGCCCATTTTTTGCCCATGAAGCCTATCCAAAAGAGCAAAATGGAGAGCAATGAAGCCATCACACCCGATGAATCAGAGAGGGCTTTGACGCTCGTTAGCCATTGGATGGGCAACATGGCGAAGATGAGTGCCAGAAAAAATGCGATATGAGCTGATTTGAATAGAGAAATTCCCAGAAGAAAGAGGGATACAACCGCCAACATGCCCGAAATCGCGCTCAGGGTGGTGAGGCTGATGAGGGGATTTTGGATAACTTTATTCAGCCCTTGTGCAATGAGGATATACAACGGAAAACCGGGCGGTTGGGGTTGTTGGAGCGATAAATCGAATTTTTCTACTGCCAAGCCAAAGTTATACGAATCAAAATCATCGTATGACATGCTCCGTGTAGAAAAATAGGCGATGATACTTATCACCGCAAGCAAAATGGCATAGGCAATGATAATGCGATTTTTCATGCCACAGGTTGTTTGTCCGATTCGCGCACTTCTTTGAGGTCTAATTCATATAAGGTGCGTTCTTTAATGGCTTCGCCAAAAATCGAAATACCTGCATTCAAGCACACCAACCCGATGACACCTGTGATGAACCAGCGCAAAAATCCGCGTTTTTTAGATTTTGCAGAAATCGCTTCTCCTGTAATGCTCATCCCCAACCCAATGAGGACTAATCCACGCGGTGCGAGTTCATCCCATTTTTCATAATGTGTATTCATGAAAACAATCCTTTTTTTAACCATCTTCATTCATATCACTAGTGTAACGATTATGAGCATGACAAGCAAGTCACTTCATCATACCCCTACAAATATTTCAAATTCGCATGTAAAATATCGCCAATCGCATTTGTGCAAACATCCTAAATTGAGTTAATGAGAAAGAAAAAATCATGTTGAATACCCCTGTTGAACTCACAAACGAAGATTTTATTAAATTAGAGAAGCAATACAACGCCAATAATTACAAACCCCTTGATGTTGTTTTAGAACGTGGCGAAGGGGTTTGGGTTTGGGATGTTGAAGGCAACCGTTACTTAGACTTTTTGAGCGCCTATTCTGCGGTGAATCAGGGACATGCACACCCCACTATTTTGCGTACCATGCAAGAACAAGCATCTCGCTTGCCCCTCACCTCTCGCGCCTTCCGCAACAATCAATTACCATTGTTTGCACAAGAATTATGCTCTTTGCTCGGTTATGAACGCATGTTGCCCATGAATAGTGGTGCAGAAGCTGTCGAAACCGCCATCAAGCTCCTCCGCAAATGGGGGTATAAAGTGAAGGGTGTCGCGGAAGGGCAAGCCGAAATTATCGTGTGTCATGGCAACTTTCAAGGTCGTACCACCACCATTGTTGGTTTCAGCGATGAAGACCAATATCGTGATGGATTTGGTCCCTTTACACCCGGTTTTGTGAGTGTTACTTATGGCGATGCAGACGCATTAGAACGCGCCATCACACCCAACACAGTCGGATTCATGGTAGAACCTATTCAAGGTGAAGCTGGGATTGTTGTCCCGCCCGATGGCTATCTCAAACGGGTGCGCGAAATTTGTACCAAACACAACATCCTGATGATGGCGGATGAAGTCCAAACCGGTTTGGGGCGCACAGGCAAATTGCTGGCTACTCATTGGGAAGATGTTCGTGCCGATGTAATTACACTCGGAAAAGCCTTGTCTGGCGGATTTTATCCCATTTCGGCAGTATTGGCAGATAACAGCATCATGGGTGTGTTTAATCCGGGTGACCATGGGTCAACATTTGGTGGCAATCCATTAGCGGCGGCGATTGGTCGTGAAGCGATTCGCGTTTTGGTAGATGAAAAGATGATAGAAAATGCCCGTGAACAAGGCGAATATCTGCTTCATCGCTTGCGCCAAATCGAAAGTGAACACATCAAAGAAGTACGCGGAAAAGGCTTGCTCATCGGGGTCGAATTAAAACCAGAAGCAGGCGGAGCGCGTCGTTTCTGCGAAGCCCTCATGAAAGAAGGCTTATTGAGCAAAGAAACACACGACAATGTTGTGCGTTTTGCCCCGCCATTGGTCATTAGCCGTGCCGATATTGATTGGGCGATTGAACGCATTGAGCGCGTTTTTAACATGGAATAGTGATAAAACGACGTGGTTGGATTCGGTAAAAAAATTCGCAATATAAACAATAGGGGCATGATAGTTCATGCCCCTATTGTCGTCTTGATGTTCATCTTGTCTGCTTGTGGCACAGAATCATCTCCACAACAAGCCTTTCAAGCCACAGTACCCATCATCGAGGCAACCGCGCCGATTTATACCGAAACACCCACATCTACCCCAAGCGATACACCATCGCCAACCGTCACACCATCTGCCACACTCACAGAAACCCAAACACCGACACAAACATCTACCCCAACCGAAACACTCACACCATCGGCGACTTATACTGCCACCCAAACACCGAGTCCAACTTTCACCCCAACCATCACCCCTACGCCGCTATTGGTCACACTCACACCCGCGCAACCTGCAAATGGCACACCATTTGTCCATTCGCCCGCCTCATTTAGCCCCACTGAAGGCTGGAGTTGTGTGGATTTTCCGTGTGAGGATGATATTGCAGGCTTTTTGGAGCGAATTCGTGTCCCAGACGGCTACGAGTTATCGCATGTGGGGAAATTTGATGGTCAACCGATGCAAATTACGTATGGGCGCGATGGGCGGTTGTATGCCACACTCCTATTGAATGGCGGACGTGAAGGCGCGGTTTTTGTGATGCAAACCGATGGCGCAACCCGTCAATATGGCGCATCATTTTATTCCCCAATTGGCTTGGCATTTCAACCCAATAGCGATATTTTGTATGTCAGTGGGCGCATCACACCAGAATCGGGCGGGGGCATTTGGCGCATCAACCCCGATGAAACCACCGAAGCGGTCATCACCGATTTGCCGTGTTGTTATTCGCTGATTGATAATCAACCCAACGGCATGACATTCGGACCCGATGGATATTTATATATCGGCATTGGCTCACTCACCGACCATGCCGAGCCAGAAAATCCACAAAATTCTCGTAATGCAGAACTTGTGCCGTATGAAGCCAGCATTTTGCGGGTTAATCCCCATACAGGCGAAAAAACCGTTTTCGCGCAAGGCATCCGCAACCCCTATGACCTCACATTTGATTCCTTTGGTCAGATGTACGCTACTGATAACGGTATGGTAGACGGCGCAGGCGATAGATTACTCCGTGTATTAGAAAATGGGCATTATGGCTTCCCCTATTGGCGTGAGCGCGGGTGCGCCGATTGTCCTGTCAAAACAGGCGGATTCGCCATTTTAGCCGATATGCTCACCTTGCCCAGTTATACCCTCCCACGCGGGATTGTGGCATATACAGGCAATCAATTTCCATCGAATGTGTTTAATTCGTTATTTGTGGCATTTTGGAATGGCACACCGAATAGCCAGCGCATTGTGCGGATAGACCCGCTTACACTACCATTCACCCCCGAAGAATTGGCACTCTATACCCCAGAACCATTTGTCACTGGATTAATTCGCCCTGTGGATGTGATTATTGCGCCTGATGGCTCGTTGGTGATTGCCGATTTCATTTATGGGCATATTTGGCGTGTGTCGTATGTGGGAACGGGAACATCTCCTGCCCCAACCCATACCCCCGCACCAATTGTTTCACCAGAGGGGACAACAGACAGCACAGAAATCAGCAATACCCCCCTGCCTGTGTTATTTATGACATCCACGCCCCGCCCATAAATCACCAGCTATATTGCACCGTGTAGGTGATGACTACCTCACCATCGGCGGGGATAGTCGGGCGAAATTCGATATTTGCCGAATCTTGTTGGGTATATGCCATGCTTGAATTCAGAATTTGCCAATTGCGCCAACGGAATAACCGTTCCACCACGCGCACTTCTATCGCTTCGGATGCTTTATGATTGCGGAGTTTAATTTCAAACGATTCTTGTAACACCTTCTTCGCAAGAAGATTAAAGTTGGTTTGGGTGCGCTCCCCCACAATATCAAATGCCTTGCCCAGATAAATACTCACGGTTTCGCCTTTTGGGGTGTGCTTAATTTTATTTTCACCAATGAGCAACGCCGCCCCATCCACATCAGCTTGATACACCCGCATTTCACCAGCAGGTAAATCGGCATCTAAACCATCTACTTTATCTGTCTTGAATTCCAACATCATCTTGATATGTGTTATCTGAGAATGCCCTACCTGTTTATCTACATTTGGAACTTCCCAATAATCTGCATAACCGTCTTGGTGATAAATATAATTCAAGCTCGCTTTTATCCCATGTCGTGACACAAATTCAATTTGCTTTGTCTCGTTATTTCCAACCGTCACTAAGCGAGGAATTTCATATAATTTGTATTCAAATAAATTACGTTGTTCTGGTTCTCCTAAAAAATCAGAGGTTTCATCGTAAGCACGACTCGCCATCATCAAACGTTTTTCGTAGCGGGGTTCTGGTGGCAATAGGTTCACTTCTCCCGCCACACATTTCAAATGTACATCTGCATAACCTGTTCCGCTATTATTGAATAATGTTATCCACCCGTTGATATCTAATGACTGATTATCCCGCGCCAAAAGCAAGTTATAAGTCGCGTTCCATGATATATTTTGTGCTAAGTAAGTCAGTTCTACCTCATGTTCGCCCGCTTGATTAGCAAAAATCAGCCACCGCAAGGTAGGACGGGTGATGAGTCCATCGGGCAATGACGGAAATTGCACATCGCGCAGGCTTTCCATCCGCAACACCACCAATTGACCATTTTCGGATTGCAAAATAACCCGATGGTCAGCACTCAATAAGCTACCCCGATAAATCGTGCCGTCCTCAGAGGTGACTGTAATCTGCTGGTCAATAAAGCGCGTGAATAAGGCTTCGCTATTCACCAAGTCATACACATAATTTTGCTCCAAAATGCGCGTGCCATTGGGGTCTGTGAGCGAGGCAAATGTCACACTTTCGGGGTTAATAGACGAAGCCACATCAGTAAAATTCACGACATTTTCACCCTTAGCAAAGGTCAATTTCCGCCGTTCTCGTACCAAACCAATCCCGTTATAAACGGTGAGTGATAAAAATGTGCGTTCTGTCATGATATATCTCGCTTCCTAAGCAGATTCAAACCGATATTTTTATTATAAATTAAAAAGGCGGTACAAGACCGCCCATTTACACCATTTTCGTAGGGGCGGATTAGGACGCATGTCCGTATATCCGCCCGCAACTATTTATTTCTACCAGCTATATTGAACGGTGTAGGTCAAAATCACCTCACCACCTGCTGGCACTTGTACACGGAATTCAATGGTCGCAGAATCTTGT
>CALDGT010000837.1 GCA_937942935.1 uncultured Chloroflexota bacterium
CGAGTGTCTGACCAGCCGAATTTTCATCTTCACCACTGACCAATGTATCGCGCACGACAATTGTCACGGTAGCCAGAGGGGTATCTATGCCATATTCAGGTAGGGCTTCTGTGCCGAGTGGTTTTCGCAAATTGAACGCGACAATTTTATCGAGCAGGGCGGTGAAATTTTCTTCATTGAATGTTTCACCTTCTGCCAACCCGACCATTTGCCATACATCATTTACTTTTTCAAATTCAAATGTGCCGTTGGCATTGGTAAGTGTCATGCTGACGACTTTAGTCGAATCTACAACGATATAATCGGTTTTTGCCCATGTGGTGATTTCGGTGCTAATGCTCGTTCCGCTAATATCGCGGTTCAAATACACCGCATTTGCGCCTGCTATCCGTGTATGGGTGGCATTTGCCCCACCAGATGACCCAACATACAGGGTGATGATTTGGTCGCCTTGCGAAATTTCAACTTTTCGCTCATATTCTTCATCTGCCACTTTTAGACGGCGTTGATTAGTCTCATTATCAGAGACAAGTCGTGAGGTATCGAGCGCGGTAAGTATACCAAACAAGCTGGTGATGCGATCATCTTGAACAGGATAATTATCAACATCAGCAAGTCCCCATGTGCCATCATCCAATTTTGCGAGGCGGATTTGTTTTCCATCTGCCCCGTTGGTGATGGTGATGCCTGTCACGGCATCACGGTTAAAATCTGGTAACAGAGCAACGACTTCGCTTGTTGCGGTTTCACCTTTGGGAAGGGCGATAATGGCAATCAATATGATTTGAATGACCAACGCCACGAGTAAAAAGAGGTTAGTTTTGTTCATTTGAATCCCCTCCTACGGTTTCTGTGATTAATTCCATCGGTTGTTCGGCGCGTTTGCGTAACCACCAAATCACACCTAAACCAAAAACACCAGCGAGCGCCACAACATAATTGATGAGTTCCTTCTGAGATTTTTCGGCATCGGTCAAGGGATTAAGCAAGCGCGTGGTGATACCGCGTGCGCGGATGGTGGCGAGGGCGGTATCTTCTGTGAACCAATCCACACTATTTTGTATCAAACTGAGTGAACTAACTGCGCTATCGCCGACCAATTGTTGGAATAACTCTAGCATGTTATCGTTCACAAACTCGGCGCTACCGACCACAATCAGGCGAGTGTCATCGGGTGATTGTGTGACCTTGCTCACCGCAACCGCAGGGATAGGTGTGGCGGTTGGTGTTGGGAGTGCGGTTGCTTCTGGTGTCACCTCGCCTGTCGCCTCTGCCGATGGTGTGATTTCTGGGGCAGGGGTTGGGGCAGGTGTAGATTCGGCTAAGGCTTGCGCTTGTGCTTGTGCTTCTGCCTCAAAAGGGGATGATTTATCATCAAAATAACTGGTGAAATTACCTTGTAAGGCAACCGCGAGGGTGTATTTTTGTTGATTCCCAGTTGGTGTGAACCCATACTCTAATTGTGGATTGGGGTCAAAGGCGATGTCGGTGGTGGTGATAGCATTAGAGGTGCTGGTGAGCAAGGTTGTGCTGGTCATGCCCTCTGGCAATTCGCCAACAATGAGTGGTGATGCCCACGCCAAAACGACCTGTGGCAGATTGCTCGTCACAGGAATATCACGGCTCATGCCATCGGCGCGAATATCCAGAAAA
>CALDGT010000838.1 GCA_937942935.1 uncultured Chloroflexota bacterium
TACAGAGATGGGGGATATTTTTTTGTTAAGTTGCCTTGTAGGGTCTTGCCATGACAAGCCCCTACTCCCAAACGGAGATTTAGAATATACGGTTTAACGGAATGGTGGGGCGTAGAGCAAGCCACCATTTGTCCAAAGCGCATTCAAACTACCTTCGCGCACCAAACCAAGTGGGGCGAGGTTACGGTCATAGATTTCGCCATAATTCCCAACTTGGCGAATGACAGTGACCATAAAGTCATTTGGCAAGCCCAAATAATCGCCAGAGGAGTTATTTTCTAAGCCCAAGAAGCGTTGAATGGAGGGGTCGGTGCTGGTGAGGAATTCATCAATATTTTGGCTGGTGATGCCAAATTCTTCTGCTTGGATGAGACCAAAAACTGTCCATGCGATAATTTCGGCAAATTGTGGGTCAGATTGTGGAGACAATGGTCCCAATGGTTCTTTGCTGAGGGTTTCTGCCAAAATCACATGGTCAGCAGGATTTTCTGCGTTATTAAAACGGAATGCCGCCAAACCGCTTTTATCGGTTGTCCAGCTTTCGCAACGTCCTGCGGCATAGGCTTCCCATGTCGCATTTGCATCTGCCAACACGAGGATTTCAATATCCAAGCCCAACGAGGTGATATAATCGGTGATATTCAATTCGGTGGTTGTACCAGATTGAACGCAAACGGTGCTACCATCGAGTTCGGCAAAGGTGGTGACGCCCAAATCGGCGCGGGTCATAATCCCTTGTCCATCATAAAAAGTGACTGGTCCCCAAATCACGCCCCAGTCCACATCGCGGCTCAATGTCCATGTGGTATTGCGGGACATCATATCAATTTCGCCACTTTGAATGGCGGCTTGGCGGTCTGCACCAGCTAAGGGGCGGAAGGTTACGGCGCTGGCATCGCCCAAGATGGCGGCGGCAACAGCACGGCAAATATCAATATCAAAACCGGTAAATTCCCCACTAACTGGGTCTTGGAAACCAAAACCAGCGACAGACGCATTACCACCGCAAATCAATTCACCACGATCCATGATTGCGCGGGTAATTGGACCGACTTCACGTTCTTGGGCGATTGCGATACCATTGAGCATCACAACTAACAAAATACCGATTCCTAAAACGATGATTCGACGTAACATATTTTTTCCTTCTCTCCTTTATTACATTTCCGCTTAAAAGATTAAAGCTAAACAGAGTATAACATATCGTTCATAAATTGCAAAAATAATCGTTAACAAAAAACTGTGAATTTGATTAGTAATAATCAACAAAAAAGAGGCATTCCTGATAGAGTGCCTCTGAACAATAGTATTTATAGCCCATCCAGATAAAACGACTGGTTTGGTGATTTTCTAGCCCCAATACACCCTGTTTACTCACACCACGCGGGGTTTGTCGCGCACAATTGCACCCATCCCCACGATTTTTGAGGGCGAACAGAGATGAATCCCCAATTTTCGAGCGCGTCTTGCCCATCATCAGACAGCAAAAAGGCAATAAATTCTTGTGCCAATTCTGGTTGTGCAGACGCCGCCAACAACACAGCAGGATAATCGGCAATCACATTAAATTCATCTGGCACATCCAACACGGTTAAATCGGCGACCACATCTGGCGTAACATCGCTGGCATACACCACACCCGCATCCGCTTCGCCGAGCGCGACTTGGGTCACGACTTGGCGCACATTCGCCCCTTCAATGACCACATTAGCATAAAATCCATCGAAAAAGGATTGTCCATAATCGCTATCATTCCGCATCGCTTCAAGCATTTGGTCTGTGTAACCGCGCACAGGCGGTGTTTGATCCTGCTGATTACCCATATAAACA
>CALDGT010000839.1 GCA_937942935.1 uncultured Chloroflexota bacterium
ATTTTAGCGCGTTTTTCGGGTGTCGATTCTGATGTTTCGGTTAAACGATTTTTGAGCATCGCATCCCAATTGGGAATCGTATCACGCGGGGGCAAGCTATAATGCTGATTCCATAGTGTGATATAAGCCTGTTCTTCAGCTTCCCATTTGGCATCATCCCAACCGAGTTCACGCTGGCAAATTTGGCGGATTCGGGGCAGATATTCCGCCCCGCCATTGGGTAATAATAAGCCGATTCGGGTACGCCGTAAGAGCAAATCTTCGAGATGAATCACCCCTTCTGCCCGCGCACACCAGCGCAATTCTGCCCAAAGGGTTTGTGTATTGGGTATGAGTGCCAATTCATCGGGCAAGGCAATCGTCACCAGCATCGGCGCATTTTTGGCATACCGTCCCAATAATCGCCTGCGAATTGGCTCATCGAGGTCTATGGGCAAATCCACTTCTACGGGATTGAGGACAGCATCTTTACGGCTCATGGTGGGCATATTCGGCAATGTTTCGGCGATGGTTTTGAGCGCATGTTGAGCAATAGCGCGGAAAGTGGTCAATTTTCCACCAGTGACGGTGAGTAATCCCGCCTCTTGCCATATCACATAATCACGAGATTCTTTGCTAGGGTCATCTTTGCCTGTGCCGATGACAGGGCGCACACCCGCCCATGTCGCAATCACATCATCTAGGGTGATATTGCGCGATGGAAATTGATGATTCACCGCCGCCATCAAATACGCCACTTCATCTGGACTGATACGCGGTTCTAAATTGAGGTCATCGGGATGGTCAATATCGGTTGTGCCGATGAATGTCACCCCTTCCCACGGGAGGACAAATACAGGGCGACTATCTAACGGGTGTGCGAAGCCGATGGCTTGCGCCACAGGCAACCGCCATGCAGGAAATACCAAATGACTCCCGCGCAAGGGGCGCATTTTCGATTCTACGCCGATTTTATTGCGTAGCATATCTGCCCAAGCGCCTGTGGCATTAATCACCACCTTTGCCCGAATTTCGGCAGTTTGCCCTGTCACGACATCTTGAACTTTTATACCTACAACGGCATCATTTTCGCGGATGGTATCTTGTGCTTGGACATAATTAAGCGCATACCCGCCCGCTTCAACTGCTTCTTGAATCACACGTAAGGTTAAACGGGCGTCATCGGTTTGGGCATCGCCATACCGAAACCCGCCCTTTAGATTTTCGGTGTTGATATGTGGCGCGAGCATCCGAAATTCTTCTGGCTTGTAATAACGATGTGTCCACTGGAGTGCGAGCAGGTCATATACCGCCAAACCCGCGCTATAGGTCAATTTACCGGGTGAATCGCCTTTGTGGGTGGCAATCAAAAACCCAAGCGGGTCTATTAACCCCGCCCCATCATCCAAAAGTGCCTCCCGTTCT
>CALDGT010000840.1 GCA_937942935.1 uncultured Chloroflexota bacterium
TTATGACGAGTGACCGGTCAATAATCATAAATTTATTGTGCATAAAGGCACTACGTTCATCGTATGTCATCGGTATCTCGGCATCAATGAGGCGCTCAATTGTCGAATCTTCATCTTCAACCGTGTGTTCATTATCCACGACCATCCGCACAACCACACCGCGATTTTTGGCGGAAAGCACAGCATCGGTCAAACGTGGGATATTCCATTCAAAGGCAGCGATGTCGAGTGTGCCTGTGGCACTATTGACTGCATCAATAACTGCTTGGTCTACCCCACCCACATAAGTAGAACGGTCTGAACTACCAGTTGGGGCTGTAAAATACACTTGCCAAAAATCTTTGCGTGCGCCATATCCTTGTGCAAAATTGATGGTTTGCACTTGTCCACCTGTGCTATTGGTTTGTGGGATGGCGGTGGGGTTGCTGGCAACAATTTGCGTAGGGCGTGATGAAACTTGGGTAGGGAGTTCTGTCCCGCTATCATCGGTGCTAAAGTTCACACCAAAAATAGCGGCGATGAGGACGATAATCCCGCCAACAATGCCAATAACAATATTGGCGAGTGAATTTTCTTGTGGTTGCTGATTTTTACTTGCCATGTAGTAACATCTCCTAAAAAGTTAAACCGACTCTCTGACCAAATACCGACTAAACATTGCTATCATCATCTTTATCGGATGATTCCTCTAATTTATCTTTTGCTTCATTCACTGCGCCTGTAATTTTATGGATAAAGTCGAGCAGACTCCCTTTTGGCAAAATTTCAGTGATGTCTTCGACAGGTGCATCTAAGATAGCGGGCGGAATTTCGGCGCTATTGGGGACAGGGGCAGGTGCGGGGATAGGTATCGCCGTCATCACCCCGCCAAATTGGGCAATGAAGTGAGTCATGGCATCATTATCGGAGAGAGCTTGTTGTTCTTCGATAATACGCGCCGCCAGATTATTCATGGCTAACCCGATAGTCTCTGCTAATCCGACAATTTTTTCGACTGAGGCTTGTTGCTCATCAATCGCCATATTTTGATGTTCTGCCACAAATCGGCTCACACCCTTGACCAATTTGCGAAGTTGCGTGAATTGTTGGTCAAATTCATCGGGGTCAGATGCCTTCTGAGCCAATGTCTGCAACTGTCCCTCGCCCCATTTCAACAGTGTTTGAGCAGGTTGGTCGGTGAGCGCATCGGTGAGCGATTCATCTTCATAAAACTGCGATAAGGCACTTTCGAGGTCTATATCTGACATTTATCACATCCTTTCAAACACAATCATAACTAAAAATTCCGCAATAGACCATCATTCATTGCAGACTCTTTTGCCTATGTTATAATTCATGCAGAGCGTTTATGCTATTGGAATTAAGAAAAAATTCAAAATTTTCTGCATGTAGAAAGGTTGTTAACCGTGAGTTCCCTTGTTACTACATTAACCGAGACCTTGCGCTATCGTGGTGCAATTGGTCAATGGAGCTGGGTGCTACATCGTATCACTGGCTTAGGTGTGTTGTTCTTCTTTATTTTACACATCATAGATACCTCGTGGTCTGTGTTTTACCCCGATTTATACGAAAAAGCCATCGCTATTTATCAAACGCCCTTGTTCACATTAGGCGAATTCGCGTTGGTAGCCTGTGTGGTATATCATGCCCTCAATGGGTTACGCATCGGCATTTTGGACTATAATCCACGTTGGTGGCGCTTTCAACAACGAGCCGCTATTTGGGTCTTAGTCGCATCTGTTGTATTGCTCGTCCCAGTCTTTTTGCTCATGTTGGGGCATGTGATTAAATATTATGGGTCTAACCCCACTGTCCTCCCATTGACCGAAGTTTTGGCAGAACAATTGCCATTTGTCATCGGCATTGGCGCAGGGATTGTCGCCGCCTTCATATTTGCAGTTTTGGCAGGTTTGGTGCTTGGCAACAAAGAAACACCTGTTGTTGGTGGCATCAGCAAAGGGAGCAAATTAGAACGCTTCTGGTGGTCATATATGCGGATGAGTGGCTTGCTCATCATCCCGTTGGTATTTGGACATTTGGCTGTGATGCACGTTGTGCAAGGTGTGTTCGATTTAACCGTGGCAGGCACAAGTGTGCCGGGCGTTACCGCAACAATAACCCAATTAGGTGCAGGGGAATATTTAGGCAATGCCATCAACGACACGGGTACAGCCGTTGAGTTTGTTGGTGAACGGTGGAATTATTTGGTGCTGAGTGTTGCCATTTGGCGCTTCTATGATTTTGCCTTGTTATTCCTCGCTGGTGTACACGGCTTTAATGGGTTGCGCTATGTCTTGACCGATTACACCTCAAAGAGTCCACTCCTGCGCCGCACTGCCATTTATGCTTGCATTATTGGCGCGGTGGTTGTGGTGGGGGTTGGTGGTGCGGCATTGGCTGGCACAATCACCAATACATCGGTGAAAATGGCAGAAAAAGCGCGGATTGCGCTTGTGGGAGAAATTCAGTCACATGGTGGGGATGAGGACGAAAATGAAGCCGAAGTCCCTGTAACTGATGAATCTGCCACAGAAGAAGCCATCACAGAAACAGCCACAGAAACAGCTACCGAGACTGCTACCGAAACCAGCGATAACTAATTAGATTGAGAAGGTACTCTTAGGAGAACGCAATGATTATCCATAAACACGAAGTTGTAATTGTTGGCGCAGGTGGCGCGGGTCTCATGGCGGCACTCTATGCCAGCCGTGGCGGTGCCGATGTCGCCGTTGTGAGCAAATTATATCCAACGCGCAGTCATACAGGCGCGGCATTGGGCGGGATTGGCGCGGCGCTCGGCAATCTTGAAGAAGATAAACCCCTCTGGCACGCCTTTGATACCGTCAAAGGTGGCGATTATTTAGCCGACCAAGACGCGGCACTCATCCTCGCAGAAAATGCGGTGGATGCGATTGTCGAATTGGAACATATGGGTTTGCCATTTGACCGCACCCCCGATGGAAAAATTTCGCAACGCCGTTTTGGTGGTCATACCAGCAATTTTGGCGAAAAACCCGTCCGTCGTGCTTGCCACTCCGCAGACCGCACAGGTCACATGATTTTGCAAACCCTGTACCAACAATGTATCAAAAATAATGTGAACTTTTTCGATGAATTCCATGTTGTAGATGTCATCATGAATGGCGATGCCTGTGTAGGTGTGGTCGCATTACAACTTTCCACAGGCGAATTTCATGTTTATCATGCCAAAGCCGTCTTTTTTGCGACAGGTGGTTGGGGGCGTGTGTGGCAAATCACCAGCAACGCGCACTCGTTAACAGGCGATGGCGCGGCGGTGGTGTTCCGTCGTGGCGTCCCGATGGAAGATATGGAATTTTATCAATTCCACCCCACTGGCTTATATGGCTTGGGCGTGTTGCTCACAGAAGGGATTCGTGGCGAAGGCGGTATTTTGCTCAATCGCAACGGAGAACGCTTCATGGAAAAATATGCACCAAAAATCAAAGACCTCGCTAGTCGGGATGTGGTGAGCCGTTCTATTTATCTCGAAGTACGCGATGGCAAAGGCATTAACGGGCGTAATTATGTCCATTTGGATATTCGCCCACAAACTGTCAATCGGTATTTGGCAGAAGCAGGCGAAACACGCCGTATTGATGATGATTATATCCGCAAAAATTTGGCAGAAACACTCGATGTCTGCCGTACTTATATTGGCGTAGACCCCCTCACAGAACCTATCCCCATCCAACCGACTGCCCACTATTCGATGGGTGGTATCCCTA
>CALDGT010000841.1 GCA_937942935.1 uncultured Chloroflexota bacterium
GCTTGTGTCGTGCGACCAGAACTCACTGAAGGTCCCTATTTTGTGAATGTAGACCTCAATCGGTCTGATATTCGGCTAGACCCCACCACCGAAATTATCAAAACAGGGATGCCATTCAAACTGATTTTCAATGTGTCGGATATGACCGATGGAAAATGCCAACCGCTAGAAGGCGCACAAGTGGATATTTGGCATTGTGACGCACAAGGGGTTTATTCTGGTGTGGGAAGCGAAGGCACAGCCGATGAATTATGGTTGCGCGGGTATCAACTTACCGATGAAAAAGGCATTGCAGAATTTATCACCATTTATCCGGGTTGGTATCCGGGGCGGACGGTGCATATCCACTTCAAAATTCAGGTGAATCCAGAGACCAACCAAGCCTATGAATTTACATCGCAACTCTTCTTTGAAGAAGACATGAGCGACCTCATCTATGAACACGAAGCCTATTCACGCTCAAGCTATCGGAACACGCTCAATGAAGATGATAATATCTTCAATCAGAGTGGCGATGTTTTGACACTCGAACTCACCGAAACTACAATAGATGATGAAGATGGTTACACCGCGACCTTTAACATCGGTCTCGATTTATCCGATACATCTGTCGGTGCAGATGACAGCGCCAATAATCGCGGAGGTCAGCGCCGACCCTAATTCATCATCACAGGAGGGATTTTTGTGAGCATTGATTTTGGCAAAACGGCGCAAGATTATAAAACCCATCGGCAGGGATTCCCCCCTGCCTTTTTTAATCAATTGGCACAAGCAGGCATCATCCGCAGGGGCAAGCGGGCATTAGATGTGGGGACAGGCACAGGCACAGTCGCACGCGGGATGGCGTTGGCGGGATGCCAAGTGACAGGACTCGATATTTCGGCGGAACTCATCGCACAAGCAAAAGTTTTGGATGCAGAGGCAGGTGTGACGGTGGATTATGTCATCGCCCCTGCCGAAAATACAGGCTTACCAAGTGCCTCATACGATTTATTCACGGCGGGGCAA
>CALDGT010000842.1 GCA_937942935.1 uncultured Chloroflexota bacterium
GCGGACCAAATTCGATGAACAAATAGCCACCTGCATTATAAATATTCTCAATTTGTTGGGTAAAATGCACCGAATTGAGGATATGGTCACTTAGGACTTGCTTAATCTGATTGGGGTCATGTGGATAGGCATTTGCAGACGCATTAGAATACACTTTTGCGCTAGGTGATTTGAATGTGGCACTCTGAATCGCTTTGGCGAATGGTGCTTGAGCATGACCAACCAACGGGGTATGGAAGGCGGCAGATACCGATAATTGCACCACATTGAATCCGTTGGATTGCAAAGTTGGCTTCACCGCTTCTAAATCGCTGGCTTTTCCTGCCAAGACGACTTGCTTATGCGAATTGATATTGGCAACGTGTACGCCATGTGCATTTGCTACCAATTGGCGCAATTTATTCACATCGCCTGTGACCGCCATCATCGTGCCTGCATCGAAATTGGGGTCGGGTGGAGGAGCCATCGCCAACCCACGCGCTTTGACGAGGGCATAATAATCATCATCACTCATTACATCCGATGCCCATAACGCGGTTAATTCTCCAAAACTATGTCCCGCCGCAAAATCGGGCTTGAATCCTGCCGATTTGAACATCTTGAACAAGCCTGCGCTCATCGCGCCGATGGCTGGTTGAACATAATCTGTCCGTTGGAGCATTTGCGCTTGTGTTTCGCGTTCTGCATCGGTGAAGGCGGCTTGTGGATACACCACATCGCTCACCAATGGCAAATGATTATCGCGGAATAAACGGTCAATATGGGCAAAACTTTGTCGCATGGCAGGGAAATTGAAGGTCAACTCGCGTCCCATACCCACATATTGCGCCCCTTGTCCACTGAATAAGGCGACCACCTTGCCGACCAAATTCATGGCTTCACGGCGATAAAAAATACCTTTAGGATGTTGCCATTCAGAGGCGCTCGCTTGTGTGTTCATAAATTTATACGCGGCACGAAGCAAGTCTAATGCTTCTTTGGCATCGCTCGCCACAAATCCCAATCGCGCATCACTCGCGGGGATATTTAAATCACGCGAGAATTGCACCATATTGAGATATTGGTTTTCTGCCTCATCCCCTTCAAGACGCGCAATATGACGTTCTAATTTCGCCATAAGTGCTTCTGGGGTGGGGGCATGGAATAAAATCGTCTCTGCATTTTTATGCAGGCGATACCCTTTATCATGGTCTGGGCGATGTTCTTCGAGTACAAAATGGAAATTTGTCCCGCCAAAGCCAAAGGAGCTAATCCCCGCCCGACGTGGCGCGCCATCGCTAATCCAGGGGCGTGTTTCGGTGTTCACATATAATGGCGATTTCTCAAGTCCTAGCTTGGGATTGGGTTGGGTGACATTGGTTGTAGGTGGCAAAATTTTATGATGCAATGCCAACGCCGCCTTGATGAGACCCGCGATACCCGCCGCGGCTTTGGTGTGACCAATTTGCGATTTCACACTGCCCAATGCGACACGCTTGCCCATTTGTTGATAATCACCGTGTTTATTGAAGAATCGCACAATGGTCGTGGTCTCTGCCATATCACCTGCGGCTGTGCCTGTGCCGTGTGCTTCAATGAGGCTTACAGTGGTTGGAGAAATGCCCGCATCTTCATAAGCACGGTCTAAGGCTTTTTCTTGACCTTCACCACGCGGGGCATAAATGCTCTTATAACGTCCATCGCTCGATGCACCAACACCACGAATAACCGCATACACTCTGTCGCCATCACGCTCGGCATCTTCGAGACGTTTGAGGACAATCATCCCCACACCTTCGCCAATCATCATGCCGTCTGATGTCACATCAAACGGGCGTGGATGCGTCCCCGGTGTGAAAGCAGGTGTCTTGCTAAAGCACATATACATGAAAACCGAATTATCGGTATCTACACCGCCCGTAATCATCATATCGCTACGACCTTCAACGAGGTCGCTGATAGCGAGCTTCATCGCGCCCATTGAACTGGCACAAGCGGCATCTACCACACAGTTCATCCCGCCTAAGTCGAGACGGTTGGCGATACGCCCTGCGATAACATTCCCCAACATACCGGGGAAGCTATTTTCTTCCCAACGGATATAGGCAGATTTGATTTTTTCGATGATTTTATCGGCATCTGCCCCCACAACCCCACTGCTGGCGAGTGCTTTGCGCCAAACCGGATATTGTAAGCGGGCATTTAAGCCCATAATCAATTTTTGCCCCCCGCCGACACCCAAAACGCAACCGGTTTTGTCGCGGATTTCGGCGCTGGCATCACCATAACCAGCATCATTGAGCGCGTCACGCGCCACCACCAAGCCTAACATCTGTGACACATCGGTCACTTCTAAGATATTAGGGGGCAAGCCAAATTCCATTGGGTCGAAGTCAATTTCTGGGATGAACCCGCCTCGTTTGGAATACGTTTTGTCGGGGGCGTTGGGGTCTGGGTCATAATAATCTTCCACATTCCAGCGCGATGGCGGGACATCTTCTATGCAATCTTTATTCATGATGATGTTATTCCAAAATTCGCGCAAACTCATCGCTTGTGGAAAGACCGATGCCATCCCAATAATGGCGATAGGGGTCTTGTGTAATCTGTGAACCATGTGTGAACTTCCTCTAACCGTTTATCTTTGTGCCTTCATTATAACCAATATGACCATGCAAGCCAAACATTTTATTTTAATGGGTGTAGGGGCTTGTCATGGCGAACCCCTACACGCCCTCTATTGCTTTTTCGAGCATGTAAATGACACCCTGTTCATTTGCATCGGCAGGGTGTTTGCGCCATTCTTCTATCCAACCCCACATATAACGAAACCCCACAAACCGCCCTGCGATGTGGTATTTTTCTAAAAATTCATCTTTGGGAATCGTCACCCCATGTTTTTCTAAGGCTAACCGATAGGTTTCTGCGCTTTCGGGTGTATCGAAATAACTGGGCAAATCTAAATAGAACGAGCCATAATGGGTTTGCCCCCAATCAATGATGAATGGTTGTTTATCAGTTGCCATCACATGCCCCGCATAAATATCGGTATGAATTAGGGTGCGTGTTTGTGCATCATCGTAAAGTGCTTGCATGGCATCTGGAAATGATTTTGCCGATGTTTGCACTTTAGGGATGTAATCTCTGAATTGTTTCACAAAATTGGCATCTTCTAATGCGTGTTCCCATGCTAAACGCCATGTCCATCCTAAAATAAAATCGGCAAAATAAGCCCGTTCTGCTTTGGGCAACCATGCTAATTCTGCTTCTTTGCCCATATTTGCCACATGAATTTTTGCCAAGCCATCTGCCAATGCAAGACGATGCGGGTCATCGGTCGGTGCGATGGGTGAACCAGCGTCTTGCAAGCAAATTAACGCCTCGCTATCAGTCAGATTGAGGCTATGACTGAATGGAATAACAGCATGATGTTGCTCATTGAGCCTTGCTAAAACACGCCGTTCAATGAGTGGTGATGGTTTTGTGATGACAACTACCGATTGCCCATCGCTTAAATGCAACACAAACCGTTGCACATTAATTTTCGAGACATCTGTGCCACTAGGAAGTTGCACATAATTGACAATGGTCGCGGTTGGATGGATATGTTTTTGGACGGTTGCCAATAACAATTGTTCAAGGGACGCATAGGTGTGCATCATGCTAGTTCCTCAGATAAATGAATGAAAAGTTAATTATGCACACGGATTATAGCGAATCAAGTGGGATATTGCCCGTTATAAAATCATTTGTATGTTTTCTTGTTATAAATCCCCCTCCCCTTTTTGATACTGTGTACTTGACAATACTGTGCAATGTATAGTATATTTAGACTGTGTGGCACACAGTATTGTAGGATGTACAGTCTATGTCGGATATATCTGAACAAACCGATAAGCTCCGTCAGGAATTACGGCGGGGAATCGTGGTGCTGGCTGTCCTTAGCCAGATGAACACCAATCAATATGGGTATAGCCTCATTCAACAATTGGTAGGGAAGGGCTTTGATATAGAAGAAGGAACGCTATATCCCTTACTCCGCCGATTAGAAGAACAAGGGCTTTTACAAAGCGAGTGGGAAGTGACCGAATCGCGCCCACGCAAATATTATCGAATTAGCGACAATGGGCGCGAAATTTTGCGAATTTTGAGCGCAGAATGGCACCAGACGGTCAAGATTATGAATCAATTATTGGGAGGCGAACATCATGACTGATTTAATGGAACGGTATCTGCATGAAGTCGGGCGTTATGTCCCTCCCAAATCCCGCGCGGATATTCAAGCTGAGTTGCGTTCATTGATTCAAGATCAACTGGATGACCGTTATGGCGGTGCGCCTACGGATGATGAAATTATCACCGTATTAAAAGAAATGGGCGACCCACGCCAGATGGCGACATCATACCACAAAGAACAATATCTCATCGGACCCGCATTATATCCGTGGATGATGATGGTGTTGTCTTATGGCTGGCTGATTGTCCCTAGCATGGTGCTATTTCTGAGTATTTTTGGTGTATTGAACGCATCTCAAGCGGTGACGGTGACAAATTTGGTTATTGAACCCATTCTGTCCGCACTGCAAGCGACATTCATTTTCTCATCGGTGGTGGTGATGATATTCGCCATCATAGAACGGGCGGGATTTGAATGGAAATCAGATAAAACCGTGTTCAATCCTGCCAATTTGCCCAAAGTGGATGACCCGCGCACCGTTGACCGTTTTGAATCGGCATTCGGATTTACTGTTGGGACAGTCATTGTTTTGTTATTTGTCTATTTTTTGGTGGTGGGCGGATTGACCTTACGCTTTAATCTGAGTGACCACGGCGATGTGATTCCGATTCCTAGAGGGTGGATGCTGGTACTCATCTTATCCACCACCAGCTTAATAATCACACAATTAGTTGCGTTACGGCGTGGCGGTTGGACAGTTGGATTATGGGGATTACATGCTTTCTTAGAATTATTTGGCGCGATTGCCATCTATTTTGCGGTGCTTCAGCCTATTTTTGAGCGCATCGTGATGGATAACCCATCATTGGGAGATGTACCGCTTCCTATCATCATCACCGTGATTTATATCGCAATAAGCGCCCTGAGTCGGGGCATCAAATTGGTGCAATTGTGGAATTACCGCACCGTATTAACCGTAAAATCGAATTAACTATCAAATGGTGGAGAAAAAACACATGAAAGCAGTTGTTTATACCGAATATGGTGAGCCAGAAGTGCTTCGCATCGCAGAAATTGAAAAACCTACCCCCAAAGAAAATGAAGTGCTGGTCAAAGTGTATGCGACCAGTGTCTCAACGGGTGATGTGAATTTGCGGAATTTTGTTTTCGTCCCACAAGGACTGGGCTTAATGGCACGTCTGATGGTTGGCATGAATAAACCGAAAAAGACGGTACTTGGATTAGAATTTGCGGGTGAAGTGGTTGAAATTGGCAAAGCTGTGACCCGCTTTAAGGTTGGCGATAAGGTTTTTGGCTTGGATGGCAAGCAA
>CALDGT010000843.1 GCA_937942935.1 uncultured Chloroflexota bacterium
GGGGTTGCAGGTTAATTTGCGCCCGATTTACCACGACCAAATGAATTTTATCACTATTGCCTTTTGCCAATTCTTGGAGCAAATCGCGTGCCATATTCAGGGTGACTGTGGCGGGGTCTACTAAGACAATTAATCTATCCATTTCGCTATGGATTTGGCTAACAAGCGGATTGAACCCACTCCCCAAATCGAAAACGCTCGGTTTTCCGATATTACGCGATTCTTTGATGATAGTGAGTGCGGTATCTGCTGGTGGGGTAATAAGCCCTTCACGCGGTTTGCTAGAACAAGATAAAACACGCAATCCCGATTGATGGGTGACAATTTCTTTATTGATGGCATCGGGTGAAATTTCGTTGGCAGGACGACTGAGAAGTTTGCTCATTCCGTTGCTTTGTCCAAGCCCTAATGTTGCACCTAAGCTACCAACGCCCAGTCGAAAATCGGCGACGAGAGGTGAGGCTTTCATCTGGAGTAGCGATGCACCCAAATTGAGGGTGACAGTTGTTGTACCAATGCCCCCTTTAACACCTAATACACCAATTGTTGCGCCCCTGCTACTACCACTTTGTTTTTTGCTACTGCTACGTTGCAAAATAGCACGTACACGCGAGGCGAGTTCGGCGGGGTGGGTGGGTTTGGTTAAATAATCATCTGCACCTGCTTCAAATCCAGCTACTTTATCATCAATCAGGGTTTTTGCGGTGAACATAATAATGGGAATATCTTGCGTGACTGGGTTGGCACGCAACCGCCGACAAACATCATAGCCATTCATGTCGGGCATCATCACATCTAAGATGATGAGGTCTGGTAATTCATTTGTTGCTTTGGCAATGGCTTGATTGCCTGCATGTGCGGCTATAACTTCATAGCCATTCCGTTGGAGCATTAGCCCAATTAACTTTAGGCTATCAACATCATCATCAACAATGAGAATTTTTTCTGGCATAGGGCATTATTGCTTCTCTAATCATCCCAATAAAATTAAGTTAGAGTTTAGCACGAAAGGTTAGTCGGTGCAATCGGATAAGGGGTAGTGGTTGGTTATGTTTTTTTAACCTTAACTTGCCCATCCCCCCCCAATAGATTATAATTTATTCATTCAAACATTTTGTTGATGTGTTGGGTATCAACAAAAACTATTCAAGAAAACAACTTGATTGAGGAGTGAGTATCGGATGTCTGTAGTTCATGATGAATATGCAATTTTGCGCGACGTGATGCGGATTCTCGCTACAGCATCTGAGCCGAGCGCCCCAATTGCCCCAATTTTGGAGCATTTGCGTGTGATGACTAATGCGCGTGGGTCTGCACTCCTCATTTTTGAAGAACCCCGTTTGTTAATGGTATCTGGTGTAGATGAAGCCGTTATCCCGCCCGATGCTGTCCTCAAAAAACTTGCGATGGAATCATCGGTTGGTATTCATTTGAATTTGGAATTACCACAAGATTGTCCATCACATGTAGGGTGGTTGTTGGCGCAGATTGTTGCGAAAAATAGTGTTGTTGGGAGCATTTGCTTATTTTTTGATGCACCTGCTCAAATTGCACAAGAACGGTATCCTGCGATTGAGTCGCTTATCGAAAGCCTGACTATTGCCACTACCCATGTGCGGTTGGTAGCGCGTCATGAAAAACTGGGACGTAATCAAAGCGAATTTATGCGAATCGTCTCTCATGATTTACGTTCTCCACTCACCTCTATACAAGGGTTTGCCAGTATGTTAGAGGCAGGGTCGGTCGGTGAATTGAATACGCAACAAGAGCATTTTGTTGAGAAAATCCTCTCTGGCATTAGCCAAATGACCTCATTGGTCGAGAATTTTCAAGATGCGGGGCGCTATGACCCCGAAACAGGCTTCTATGAAATGCAACGTAAACCATGTGATGTGGTAGCGATTATTGACAAAATTGTGAATAATCATATTGTCCCCGCCGAAAAACAAGAGTTGCTCCTCAAGCGGGTGATTGAGGATGATATCCCCATCATTTTTGCAGATGGAAATATGATTGAACGTGCAATTATTAACCTTGTTGATAATGCCATCAAATACACCCCAAATGGGCGCGAAATTGAAGTGATTGCTCGTCGAAATGGAGACAGTGTTCATATTGCTGTTAAAGATAATGGACTTGGGATTAGCCCAGAAAACCAAAAATTGCTTTTTGAGCGCCATGTGCGGATTCCACGCTCTGAACATAAGCGGGTTAAAGGCAGTGGTTTAGGTTTATTTATTGTGCGGAGTGTGGCACGTCGTCATGGTGGCGAAGCATGGGTAGAGAGCCAAGAGGGCAACGGTAGCACTTTTTTCATCAAAATTCCCATTGGCGAAGTGAATATCTAATCGAATCATCATGCCAATTCATATACTATCAGAAAAACTTATCGCGCAGATTGCCGCAGGTGAGGTTGTTGAGCGTCCCACATCTGTGGTCAAGGAATTGCTCGAAAATGCGCTTGATGCAGGGGCTAAGACGGTTCATGTTAGCACACAAGAGGGGGGTAAACGCCTCATCCGTGTGAGCGATGATGGTTCGGGTATTTTGGCAGATGAAGTTGAATTAGCATTTGCGCGTCATGCCACCAGCAAATTATCGAAATTAGAAGATTTAGAAGCCCTCAATACGCTTGGATTTCGTGGAGAAGCCCTTGCTAGTATTGCGGCAGTATCGCGCGTGATGATAACTACTCGTCATCATAATGAGAAGGTTGGAACGCAATTACGTATCGAAGGCGGGACAATCACTCAGAAATTATCTGTAGGTGTGCCAAGCGGGACAGTGTTAAGCATTGAAAATCTTTTTTATAACACCCCAGCACGCCTCAAATTTTTGAAATCGGAAAATACCGAAAAACGGCATATTGTGACACTCGTGACAAATTATGCCATTGCATATCCGCATGTGAAATTCATTTTAGAACAAGATGGGCGCGAAATTTTCCGGTCTTTAGGGAATGGTCAATTAGCGGATGTGGTGGTGCGGGCTTTGGGACTCGAAAGTTTTAAGCACATGCTCGAAATTTATGCCGATGACCCCGCCCATGATGACCGCCCTGCGGTACGGGTTTGGGGATATGCTAGTTCTCCTGATTTGAATCGGGCTGATAGGAGCAATATCACCTTATTTGTGAATGGGCGCTGGATTCAAGATACCAAATTAACCTATGCAGTTGTGCAAGCCTATCACACCTTGTTAATGACAGGACGCTATCCAATGGCGGTGTTGATGGTTGAAATTCCTCCGCATGAGGTGGATGTGAATGTGCATCCCACCAAAGCAGAAGTCCGATTTAGAGACCCCAATGCGGTATTTTCTGCGATTCAACGGGCGGTGCGGATGGCTGTGTTGGGTGGGGCAAATGCACCAGATATTCGCTTGCGTGGAGGTATGGGCGCAACACCATCTACTCAATCTAATACACCTGAACCCGCGTGGAATATTGGCACACCCCGCCCACGAAACACAGAACTGCCATTGGATATGACCGATACAGGTCAATATCCCAAGCAATACCCCTCTGAATATCCACAAGATGAATATGATGTATCACATATTCCAGAGGGGTTAGGGTTGCCCCAAAATCCGCGCACATTGCCGATGTTGCGTGTGATAGGGCAGGTGGGCGCGATGTATATCGTGGCAGAAGGTCCCGCAGGGATGTATTTGATAGACCAACATGCCGCCCATGAACGCATTTTATATGAGCAATATATGGCGCGGTTTGCATCTCAAGAAATTGCGGTACAACAAGCCCTAAGCGGTCAAACGATTACCTTATCACCAAGTGAAGCGAGTTTGGTGATGGGTAAAATTCCCGCATTAAAGGCTGTTGGATTTGATTTAGAATCTTTTGGGGGGAATAGCTTCGTCATTCGGTCTGTTCCTGCCATTTTAGCCGATAGAGACCCGATTACTGTCCTCAATGGGGTGATAGATGACTTAGAGGCGGATAAATCACCGGGAGCGGGCAAAATCGAAGAAAAGATTATTCGGTTTGTGTGTCGGCATGTGGCGGTGAAGGCGGGGCAAATTTTGAATCATCAGCAAATGCAAGACCTCATCCGCCAACTAGAACGCACACAAAACCCGCATACTTGCCCACACGGTCGCCCCACCTTATTACATTTGAGTGGCGACCAGTTAGCGCGTGAATTTGGGCGGGGTGGATAAAAATGGGACGATATAAGTCGTCCCATTATGAACTTTGGCAGTTTAAGTAGCCAGTAAAGAAATATGACAGGCTACTTTTTGTATCAGATGGGGTATAAAAGCGAAAAAACAGGCTAACTTCGGGCAGAAGCATAGATAGCATTG